>JBBPIG010000011.1 GCA_038040445.1 Acidobacteriota bacterium
TTTGGATGGGCCTCAGGTTGAATACCTTCAAGACGCCGGGCGGGTATCGGCTCGTCTATCCGAAGGGCGGATACATCTTGCACATGCTTCGCGCGATCATGTACGACAACAAGACCGGCGATCAACGGTTCATCGACATGATGCACGACTTCGTCAAGACCCATTTCAACCAGAACGCTTCGACTGAGAGCTTCAAACGCGTGGTCGAAAAACATATGAAGCCAAATATGGACCTCGACGGTAACAAGCGAATGGACTGGTTCTTCAACGAGTGGGTGTACGGGACTGAGCTGCCGCGGTACCGGCTCGAGTACACGCTCGCCACGGAAACGGACGGGAAGATACTGCTAAAGTTAACGGTCTCGCAAAGCGGAGTTTCGGAGAACTTCAAGATGCTGGTACCGATCTATCTGGATTTCGATGGCAAGTGGATGCGGCTAGGCGAAGCGAGGATCACCGGGAATTCAACGACGCCGGAGTTCAGGGTGAAATTACCGCAACGGCCAAAACGCGTGGGACTAAATGCGTTTCATGATGTGCTCGCAGTGGAGAGCGTCAGCGAACAAAAATGATCCTTGAAGGACGTAGGGCAGGATCACAGATCGGCAAGGGCGGTTTACCCCCACTCTTCCGTTTCGCAGTCACCAACAAGAGAGCGGGGTAAACCGCCCTTCCCGACCTGTGATCCTTACTAACTGTCCTTTGTGGCTCAATGTGGTATTGCACCTGGGAAGAGATAAGCGTACGCCATTACGATAAGACCCACTATCGAAGCCAGCGCGATCGAGTGCCAAAACACAAACTTGAATATCACGCCTTCGTTTCCAACCTGATTCGTAGCAGCTGTGGCTACGACGATTGATTGAGCGTCCACCATTTTGCCCATCACTCCGCCCGCGCTGTTGGCCGCGCACATTAGAATAGGACTCAGGTTTAGTTGCTCGGCGGTGATGCGTTGCAGTCCTCCGAACAACGCATTCGAAGAAGTGTCGCTGCCGGTCAGCGCTACTCCGAGCCATCCAAGAAAAGTGCCGAAGAACGGGAACAGCCATCCCGTGCGCGTGAACGCAAGCCCGAGTACAGCGTCCATCCCCGAATAGCGAGTCACAAATCCAAGCCCAAGCATGAACGAGATCGCCAACACCGCGAATCTCATTCGAACCAACGTGCGCCAGAAGATTCTCGCAAGCTCCGCCGGCGAAACACCAAGCAGAATCCCCGCGAAGATTGCCGCGATGAAGCAAGCCGAGCCGGTCGCCGAGAGCCAGTTGAAGTCGAACTTCGCTTTTTCGGGCTCGGGCTTTGAAACTACCGGAGCTGCGCGGGTCACTGCCAGATGCAGCACCGGCACGTCCCATCCGCCTCGCTCAAACGCGGGAGTGGACGTCTGGTTGAGCGCCGTCTTGATCGCCGGCAGTCCCCACAACAACACAAAGAGGGTGAGCACCATGAAAGGCATCCACGCTCGCGCGACTTGCGCCGGCCTCCGCGAATTCGAACCGCTGGATGTCCCGGCGGCCGAGGCCGCCGCTTCAGCGTCTTCGCTCGCGGCCTCAGCTTCATGCGCGGGATCATCGTCGAAGCGCCAGATGCGGCGCGGCTTCCAGAAGCGAAGAAACATTACGGTTGAAACCAGCGACACCAATCCGCCGGCGATGTCGACCAGATTGCTGTCTACGAAGTTCGACCACACGAACTGAGTCGCGCCGAATGACAATCCAACGACCAGTATCGCGGGCAGCACTTCGAACGTCTCGCGCCAGCCAACCATCGCGCGCACCAGCCAGAATGGAACGATGATGGCGGTGATGGGAAGAATGCGGCCTATCATGGAATTCAAATCCGCTTCGGGCAGTCCCGATACGGCAGCCAGCGTGTGGACTGGCGTGCCTATGGCTCCCCACGCTACTGGCGCGGTGTTAGCGATCAGGTTAAGAGCGGCTGCGTGAAACGGTTTGAACCCGAGCCCGATCATGAAAGCGCCGGCTATCGCGACCGGCGCGCCGAATCCCGCCGCGCCCTCGATCACCGCGCCGAAGCAAAAGGCGACCAGCAGCGCCTGCAATCTGCGATCGGGAGTGATCGCCGCAACTGACTGTTTCATTATTTCGAACTGGCCGGTATGAACCGATATGTCGTAAAGAAAGACCGCGGCAACGACGATCCAGGCGATTTTCAAGATGCCGAACCCGGCGCCGTAAAACAAGCTCGCGGTCGAAAGCGACCACGGCATCTGAAACACGGCACTGGCGACAATGAGCGCGGTCGCCGCTCCCGCAATGGCTGCCCAATGCGGCTTTACTCGAAAGATCGCGAGCAAACCTAACAACACGACGACCGGCAGCGCGGCCGCCAGTGTCGATAACCACCACACGCCGAACGGGTCATAAACCTGTGTCCACGACATCTTCTCTTTCTCGAGACTGTGCTGGATTCGCGGTGGGCGCGTCACACCGCGCGATAGAATCTATCTTTGAAATATTGGAGCGAATCTCTAATGCAATTGGGAGAGCCACTTCGTGGAGGTAACACCCGCCAGCTACAATAATCCGCCCGCTATGCTGCCACCATCAACAGCGTCAAGCCCCCTTGATCACGGTTGTCAGCGCCGATTTGGCGGAGGTGGAAGATGTACGCATCGCCAGTCTGCGCTCCGGACAAGGTCGCCGTGAAGGTAAACTCGGTGAATTGCCCGGCGCCCAGTTTGATCTTCGCTTCATAGCTTTGCTGGCGAGCCAGGATCGCGCTAAGCAAGCCGGGCCGGCTACGATCGGTCACTTCTGCATTCGGAAAATCAGGGAGCACAAATTTGAAGCTCCGCGGCGGCGCGGTTGTCAGCCGGTTAGAGCCGTGTGCCCCTTGAAGCCGTGCCGATACGACTTTCTGGACGAAACTGTTCGGCTTGAGATCGACCACAGCGCGAAGCGTGACTTCTTGCGAGTTGACCGGGTCCGGATTGACGGTCGCCACCTGAGAACTCTGCGTACCGGGGGGAACAGGGGGACTAACAACGATCCCGCCGCCGGAAGCTACAACGCAGAGATTATGCTGCGCGACGTGCGGGTCGCCGGGCGCGAAGAAGTTTTGGGCACTCGGCGTCAGAGGATCAGGATAGCACCTCGCAACCATGCACAGGTCACCAGGACTGTGAGGATCAGCCCGATTAAACCCAAGGGACTGGTTCACCACCATTACCTGAGTAGCGGTGGCGCCCTCGGCGGGGAAAGGCGTGCCGATGCTTTGAATCTCTCTCGCGCTGGCTCGATTATTCGGGGCCATCGCCAGGGACGGACCGGCCACCCACAACTCGGCAGTAACGCTCTCGGCAAAGGGCGTCGTACAGCCGCTGCCGGCAGCTTTCCTATGTAGTTTCACCGCTACACTGATGTTGGGGCCCGAGGGGCCGCTAAGGCTGATGTCGGGGCTAAGCCACCAAGTGTCGGTGCTGTTATGTGCTCCTCCATCGCCTGGTAGTGCCTCCATGAATATGCAAGTGTCGGCTGCGAGACCGGGGTCGTTCGGCATAGCGCGCTCCTTTCGGTGAGTCTTATCTCTAGTCTGTGCGTGTGACGTCGAGATTCAATAAGGACCGTCGTCAATCAGGACCGGGCGCTATCTTACGACTTCCCCTTGCGGTGATCAAGCTGACATGCTCCACCTCAACTCACGATGATTCTATGATTGGACTGATGACTCGCCACATTAGATGACTTTCATCTCACAGCTTTTCACCTTCGCAAAGCTTACCGTATTCGCTGGAGTAGTGAAGAGGGATTTCCCGATACTCGGCAGTCTCAAGGCAATACACCAGACAACGGTCGAAAGGCCGCGAGTAGATGTGCAAGCTTACCGCCCGCTGATTGAACTCGGCGAGGTTCAGCACTTGATGCACAGGTTCAGCGGCGTCCACTTCGGCAGGCACAAGGCGGTGTATATCGAGCGCATCGGTGGGTTGCAGTTTGCAGTATCCGGTCGAAGCGTTCTGATCGAGCACGCGGAAGTTCTGCACCCTAAGCCTGCCCGTCGGAATCGCCATCCAGCAGCTCTGATTGTGATGATTGTGGATCTGCGAAACCTGCCCGATATCCCAGCAAATCGCGATCAGCTCGAACAGGTCATTCTTGAAAATCAGGTTGCGCGTATAGTGGTTATTGCTGAAGAACAGGTACTGAGCGAGGGAGCTTTCATCAACCGGATGTTGCTTTAGATAATCGTAGACCACGCCGGCGCGAAAGTCTTCCTGAGGTATGGCACACAGCTCGGCGACAAACTGATCGATAGAGACTAGTCGTGCGGTTGCTTCAACGCTCATGATTCAGTTCCTAACCACGGCGGAGGCGCACGCTACCCCGGCTCGGCGGTCGTCTCTCTTTTTCGCGGTAAGGCTGGCCCGGGCTACTCGTCGTGCAGCAGCGATCTCAATTGCTCGCGAAGCTCGGGAGTATTCTCGTGTCCGTGACTTCCGACTGCGTGTTGAACGGCAATCTCGAGGATCTCTTCGTCTAATTCGTCGCTACTTTTTCCCAAAGGCGCGAACGCGAGCCACGACGGCAGCGACCTCTTCGTCCGATAGCTTGGCCTTGAACGCAGGCATGAACTTGCCTTTTCCGTTCTTCGTCGCCTCGGTGATCTGGGCATCCGTATGCGACTTCTGCCACGCCGCATCAGTGAAATCCGGCTGCCCCTTCTTGCGCCAATTCGGAATTCCACGCCCATCCTTGCCGTGGCAGGTCGCGCACTTTGCTGTATAAAGCGCGGCGCCGTCGGCTACCGGATATGGGGCGGGGGTGCCTGCCGGTGTGCCGGTGGTCAGAACATACGCCGAGAGAATTATTGCTGCTAGAGAAATCGATCCCTTGAACTTCGTGCTGTTTTTCATGTGGCTGCTATTTCTCCTCGGGTTCGTCATTGTAGTGTTGGTGTATGAGATGAACACAAACCAAAGTCTGTTGTACCGCCTCATTCTTGGACCGCCGATGATAGCAAGTCACGGCCTAAAAACCAAACATCAAGCTCGCCGCTCCAGCCGAGCCCGCATCGGTCTACGAGCACCTCAGGACCCACCTCCAACAGCATCGAAATGATGTGCGCGGGGCGCTCCAGCCGTCGAAACTTCAACGCTGCGAGTTCTTGAACGTTTCGCTATTTCGCGCCGGCTTTTGCAAGCGCTTCTGCGACGTTGGCGTGGTTTTCGCGCTTGGCGTACATCAAAGCGGTGTAGCCGTACTTGTCCTTCGCGTTCACGTTTGCGCCTTTGTCGATCAAGGCCTGCGCTGCATCGGCGTGACCCCAGTTGGCTGCGAGTATGAGCGCAGTCCGGCCCTCTTTATCCTTATCATCAAGGCCGGCGCCTTTTTCGAGCAACGCCTTCACAACCTCGGCGCGATTGTTTGAAGCGGCCTCAATCAACGCCGTCGAGCCATCCTTGCTCTTCGAGTTCAGGTTCGCACCCTTCTCCAGCAGCGCCAGCACAACCTGAATGTGGCCAGGTCCTGCCGCCTCAATCAAGGCAGTGTGGTCCTCCTTGTCTTTTGCATTGGCGTCGGCTCCTTTTTCAAGAAGCAGCTTCGCGGCATCAAGGCGGCCCAGGAATGCCGCGTCCATCAACGCGGTTTTACCGTCGGCGCTTCTCGCGTTGACATCTATGCCCTTGGCAAGCTCCGCGCGCAGAGCATCGACGTCTCCTCTCTTGGCTGCCGCGTGCAGTTCCGCTGAAGCGTCTTGAGCGTAGGCTGCCGTCGGAATGAGCAGCGCGAATAACAAAGCCGCGACCAGGCAGCCTTGATGAAGAACCGTCGTACCGATTCGATGTTGTGCGCGCCGAACGGAAGAAAGAGGCACAAAGGCTACACTGAATGTCGAGTCTCGATTCATGACCCTACCTCCACCTTGCCGGGCGGCCAGTTCGGTCTGCTGATGGCCGCGTCACCGCCGCAGAGGCGCCAGCTCGGAGTTATTCACGCGAGCAAGCTCTCTTACCGCAATGCTACTCCCGCAAGATCCTTTAGATTCGATTCCGGCCGGTATGCTGTTAGAAGCAGCATTTGGCTCGTTAGATGGCTCTCTTTTACATCTAAACGTTTTGGGTGTCAATCTTCAGGCATTGGAAAGGAGGTCGCTATTTGGCCTGCCGCGTAGCGCTACTTGTCGATAGACGAAATCGGTGCGAATCCGTCAAGCCCGCGTCATCGGCGGTCTATGAGTTCGTAAGCATCGCATTGCCCGCGCCGCATAGACCACGGATGACACTTGATTCGGCCGATTCACGCGGATACCCCGTTTACTACTGAAGCGCATGCTACAGGCCACTAGTTGCTTCACCGGCGCCATTCATCTATCAACGAAGCGACCAGCGCGCTCCAGCCCGTCTGGTGCGAAGCGCCCACGCCCGCCCCATTGTCTCCGTGAAAATACTCGTAGAACAAAATGTAGTCGCGCCAATGCGGGTCTTCCTGAAACTTCTTCGTCCCGCCGTAGACCGGCCGGATGCCCTCTTCATTCCTGGTGAATATTCGGATCAGCCGATTGGCAATGCCTTCTGCTATCTCGGTCAAGGTCGCCTCGCGGCCCGATCCATCCGAGAGCGGCACACTGAAGTGCGGTCCGTATGCCTTGCCAAGTTTTCTGAGCGACTCGATCATCAAGAACGACGTTGGAAACCACACCGGGCCCCGCCAGTTCGAGTTGCCGCCTTTTATCTTGTTGTCCGACTCTGCCGGTTCGTAGCGCACTTCGCTGTTGCCGAACACATACGGGTGCTGCTCGTGATACTTCGACAGGCTGCGGATTCCGTAGTCGGATAGAAACTCGGCCGGATCGATCAGTCTCTTAAGAATCTGTTTGGTTTGATCCTGGTCGACAATCGCCAGAACGTGCACGTCGACTCCTTCGTGCTGTATGTGGTAACAGACGCGCTCCACCAGCTCCGGCCTGTTTTCGGTGAACCATTCAAGGTTGGAGCTGAACTCTGGAAAGCCCTTCATCCACTCAACCTCGAGCCGTTCGATCGCGTATAGCGGAATAAGCCCTACAAGCGAGCGGACGCGAAACTTGTGGAAGCTCCCGTCGGGATAGCGCAGCACGTCGTAGAAAAAACCGTCCTTCTCATCCCACAGCGAATAGTCGCGGCCGCCGCGGTGCTTCATCGCGGCGCCGACGTAGATGTAATGCTGGAAGAACTTCGTCGCAAGACCCTCGTAGACTTTGTGCTCCTTCGCAAGCTCGAGCGCGATGCGCATCAGGTTCAAGCAGAACATCCCCATCCATCCGGTCGCGTCGCTCTGTTCCAGCACGACACCGGCTTGAAGCTTTTCACTCCGGTCGATCACCGTGATGTTGTCGAGCCCCAGAAAGCCCCCTTCGAAGATGTTGTTGCCCTCGCTGTCTACCTTGTTCACCCACCACGCAAAGTTGATCAGCAGTTTGTGAAAACACTTCTCCAACCAATCGCGATCCGCGCGCCCGGTCCTTATCCGGTCCATGTTATACACTCGCCAACAGGCCCAGGCGTGCACTGGCGGGTTCAGATCCGAGAACTCCCATTCGTAAGCCGGGAGTTGGCCGTTCGGATGCTGGAACTGCTCGAAGAGCATCAGCCACAGTTGCTCCTTGGCGAACTCGGCATCGACAAGCGCCAGCGCCACGGTGTGAAACGCGAGGTCCCATGCGGCAAACCACGGGTACTCCCACTTGTCGGGCATCGAAAGAATGCGCATCGAGTTCAGATGCTGCCAGTGGGCGTTCCGAGCCGAGTGCCGCGATTCGGGCGGAGGGTTACTGGGGTCGTCGCCTTCCATCCATCGATGCACGTCATACAGATAAATCTGCTTGGTCCACAGCAGGCCCGCGAACGCCTGACGCTGAATGCGGCGCTCGTCTTCACTGGCCTTGGCCGGGTGAATGAAGTCGTAAAACTCATCCGCTTCGGCGAGACGCTGCTGGATGACTTTGTTCACACTCTTGAGCGGCGCGTCCAATTGCTCCGAAGTGAGGCGCAACCTTAGGACAATCGAACCGCCTGCGGGAACCATGCGCTCATAGTGTAGGCCCGCCTTCGTGCCCACGCGCGCCGGGTTGATTGCCGCTTCGCCGTTGATGATGTAGCGATGGAATGCATCCTTGTAGTAGGGCTCGGGGCTGGGCGATCCCACAACGTGCGCGCGCGACGGGTTCGTTTCGTTGTTGGTGAACAGCATCTCGGCGCCGGCGTCCGCATACAGGTAGCGAGGCCCGAGGCTGTAGCTGAATGCAAGGTTTTTCAGTATATGTGCCGTGCAATCGCTGGCTATCAGGCCCTGGTGATCATCGCCCGCGGGACCTGGCGATATTGAAGGCTCGGCGCTCCGCTGATTTGTCCAGCCCCACGTGTTTCTAAACCACAGGTGAGGGATGATGTGAAGCGGCGCGTCTTCAGGTCCGCGATTGAAGGCTTCGATCTTTATGCATATGTCTTCGGGGGAGGCTTTCGCATACTCGACGACGATATCGAAGTACCTGTCTTCGTCAAACACGCCGGTGTCCAGCAACTCGTATTCAAATCCTCGGCCCCCACGGCTTCGATTCTCGTCGATCAGACGCCGGTAAGGGAACTCAGCCTGCGGGTACTTGTACAGGTATTTCATGTAGCTGTGCGAAGGCGTGCTGTCGAGATAGAAGTAATACTCTTTTACGTCTTCGCCGTGATTGCCTTCCGAAGGTACGAGGCCGAATGCGCGCTCTTTCAAGATCGGATCGCGCCCGTTCCACAACGCGAGAGCGAACACAAGCAACTGGTAGCGGTCGCAGATTCCAGCCAGCCCGTCCTCTCCCCATCGATAAGCGCGGCTACGAGCCATGTCGTGAGTGAGATATTCCCAGGCATTGCCGTTCGCACTGTAGTCTTCGCGAACGGTCCCCCAGGCGCGCTCGGTTACATAGGGACCCCAGCGACGCCAGGGCGGTACGAGCCCGACATTCTCTCTGAGCCGCGCATGCTCTTTAGTTGGAGGAGGAGTCTTTTCGTCGGGATTATCGTTCATCGTTCCTTAAGGGGAAGCTTTGATGGGAATCGAACGGATTGAAAATTGAAAATTGACCTTCAAGCTCAGATCTCGCACGTGTCACCCGCCCAATCACTCCGGCTGCTGCTGGACGTCTGTCGGCGGCGGTTTCTGTTTCAGGTATCTCGAATAAACGAACAACCCGGTCGCGCCAAGCAGAAGCAACGAGATCAACGCGACGATCAGAATAACGGCGTATCGATGTTTGGGGTGCTCGGTCTGAACTGTGGCCGGGTCACTCGAGGCGGCCTCAAACGCTGGTCTTTCCGCAGTCGGCCGCGAGCCGAAGTCATCGTCATCAATCGCTGCCGCTTCAGCTAAAACCGGCGCCTCGAACTGCGCGGTATCGTCTGTCGCTGCCGCAGGCGGGCCCACCGCTCCAAACCGAGCAAGATCGGCTACATTAAGCATCTTGGTAATCTGTTTCTGTTCTGTCTCCGCCGGCGGCTCGTCAGGCGGCGGAGAGGTCAGCGACTTCGCGCCTCCGGCGAAGTACTCGGAGGAGTAACCCTGGTTCAAAGCGCTAAGACTTCCGGTGATCGAGCCGGTCTCGTTTGCCGAGTGCAGCGCTTCTCCATCGAAGCGCGCAATAACCACGGTAATATTGTCTTCCCCCCCGCGCTCGTTGGCCTTGTCTACCAGGACGCGGCACGCCTCGGTCAGGTCATCGACGCCTTGAATCATATCGCGCATATCGTCCGGTGGGACTTTGTTCGATAACCCATCGCTGCAGAGCACCAGGCAGTCGTTTTTGCAGAGCTGGACCGCGGACATTGCTACCTTGACCGCGGGCTGGGTTCCCATTGCCTGCATGATTACGTTTTGCGGCACCGAGTCCATCTGGTCCGGCTTGATGGCGCCTGAATCGACCAGCATCTGCGCGAGCGACTGGTCCTTTGTCAGTTGTTTGATCTGTTTGCGGCGCATGAGGTAGGCGCGGGAGTCGCCTACCTGGGCGATGTAGGCCGTCGTCCCTTGCACGAGCACGGCTGTGAGGGTCGCGCCCATTCCCGAGAGCTCCGGGTCGTCCTGGGAACGATTCCAGATTCGCTCATTTGCGATCTCGGCGGCGGTCTTCAGCCGTTCGGGAAAGTCCATCGACGGGGTCATCTCGACAAGCGACTCGCGAATCGTAGTCACCGCCATCTCGCTGGCTATTTCGCCCGCTGCCGCGCCGCCCATTCCATCGGACACGATCATCAAGCTGCCGAGCTCGCCGAGTTGGTGGGTGCTCACGTCCGGGGCGAGGCCTACCTTGCCCGCCGTTAGATCGGCTACAAGGAACGCATCCTCGTTGCCGCTGCGATGCATTCCCACGTCCGTGCGGGCAAAGACTGAGACTAGAACCTCGTTCATAAGGGAGTCCGTTGCCGGTGTTACCTCTTCTTAGTCAGTGAGCCGGGGTCCTCGGACTGCGCACCTCCGGCCCCGTCCACCAGCTCGAAACGAAAGAGTTGCTTGCCGACGAGAATCGTATCGCCGGGCACGAGCTCAAGCTCTCCTTTGATCTTGATAAAGGTGCCGTTGCGGCTGCCTTCATCAGTCAATATGAAGCTGGCGTCTCGCAGTTCGATTCGCGCGTGCCGCCCGGACATGAAGCCATCATGCGGGAACGTGATCTGACCATTGCTTCGTCCGATCACCGTCTCATCGTTCAACTCGTAGACGTCGCCCGGCTGGCCGCCTTCCATGACCAGATGCAGCCGGCCCTTGGGAGGAGCGGCGGGCTCCGAAGAGATCACCATTGTCTTCCCGTAGGTGACCGGCGCGCCGCAGTTCGCGCAAAAGGAGCTGCCCACATTGGTGGCCTGACCGCACTGAGTGCAAAGCACTCCGGACACCGATTCCCTGTGTTCAATCGCCGGCTCGTATCTGCTTTCGGAAGCCGGCGCGCTGGGCTTGTGAACAGGCGGAGTGGGAGCCGGCGCAGCAGGCTTTGATTGCGGTGGCTGCTTGGCGGCAACCCTCGGAGGCTCGACGACCTTGGGCGGTGCAGCTCCGGACTTGGTCGTTGGCGGCGGCTGCTCTGAAGCCGGCGCCTCTCGAATGGTAGCTGGCGCACCAGACCGCGGCTGCCTTACGGGCGTCTCTCGGGGAATCTCGGGCTCGACCACCGGAGTTTCTTGCTCGAGGGTTCTTGCTTCCTGATCGACCGGAGGCGGCTGTGCCACAACGGTTCTTAATTCACGTTCCAGCGGAGTGGGAGTGTCCGCATTTGTCCTCAATCCATGGGAGGGCTTCTCCACGACGGTCTCGAAGTTCCGCGCGGGGCTCTGCTCGATAACAGGCCGTTTTTCCGGAACGGTCTTGAGCCCAATCGGTATTTCTGCCGGCCGCTGAGGAGGTGGCTGAGCAGGAGGCTGAGGCGGCGGCGCTTGCGGTTGAACAAGCTTCTTGCCGCACTGCTGGCAGAATGACCAACCGGCCTCGTTCAACGTGTTGCACTCTGAACAGACTATTCCTTCTTGCTCCACTGGTGCTTTCGCCTCCTCTCGATGATGGCTGTCTGGCTTGACGGCAGCGGGGGGGCTCGAGGCGGGCGATTGAACTCGCGCGGCTGGCGCTTCGGCGACTCCCGCGAGCGAGGTCGCACACATGCGACAGACAGACGACCCCGGCTTGTTTCCCGCTCCACAGTTTGGACAAGTGATCATTCTCTTATTTAGGGGCTTATCTTAATGGATCTTCTTCGGCCGTTCCCGCCGCTCATTATACGCAAAGCCTATTTTAGTTGGAAACAGAAAAGCGAGATGTGCTGAAGCTATGAATCGATGGCCCTCAGTGGGCACCCCTCCACTCTAACTCCAGAGCCTAAAATCTCACCGAGGCGGCGTCCCAGCGACGGACGTCTTTTAGAAAATCTGGCCTTCCCTCACGAACTCGACAAGAGCGTCGCGCCAATGCCGCAGCGGCTCGAGCTCCAGCTTTTCAGATACCAGACATCGCATCGCCGAGTTGTGCGGACGAGGCGCCCGTTGATTCAGCGCAGCTCGGGTAACCGGTTCGATCTCCACTTCGCCCAGCCCTGCCAGATCGAGCGCCACCCGGGCAAAGTCGAACCAAGTGGCCGGGCCGGTAGAGGTGACGTGATACAAACCGTGCGCGCCCAGATCGATGATCTCTTCAATGCGAGCGGCGAGGTCGGGCGCGTATGTCGGAATCGAAGTCTGATCGATCACGCCTTTCAGTCTTGCTCCCTTGCGCGCGTACTCGACGACGCGGCTACCGAAGTTCTTCCCGCCCGCGCCGAACAACCACGAAGTGCGGACGACGTAGAACCGCTCAGCTTCTTCGCGCACCGCAAACTCGCCTGCCAGCTTAGCCATGCCGTAAACGCTCAGCGGCTTTGGCTCGTCCTCCTGGGTGTAGGACCCTTCCTTCGATCCGTCGAACACGTAGTCGGTGCTTACGTGGACGATGTCCGCGCCGAACTCACCGCAAGCGCGAGCCAGGAACCTCGGACCCCTCTCGTTGATCGCGTAAGCCCAGTCAGGTTCAACCTCGCAGCGATCGACATCGGCGGTCGCGGCGCAGTTGATCAATACGTGCGGGCGAACCGCTTCGACTGCGCGCCGAACATCCTCCTCTTTGGTGATATCAAGGTCACTACGCGGCAAGGCAACGACTCGCCAGCCAGACTCCGTTAGGCGCGACTGCATCGACCGCCCCAGCAAGCCGCCCGCGCCGGTTATCATCGCGGTTCGCGGTTCGGACAACACGACTTGAACCGACGCGCGAGCGCTAACCTCTGGGTCGCTCGCGCTTTCTATTTCAATCATAGATGACTCGGATATTACCAGAATCGTACTTCATCTTCCCCCGTACATCCGTTCGTAGTACTGGAGGTATTCGCCAGACCGCGTGCGAGCGACCCACTCGGCGTTGTTCTGATACCAACCGACGGTCTTTTCGATGCCGCTTTCGAAACTCTCTTGAGGGTGCCAGCCGAGCTCGGTCTCGATCTTCGTAGGATCGGTCGCGTAGCGGCGGTCGTGACCCAGCCGGTCAGTTACGAAGGTGATCAGTGAGTGCGGCCGGTTCAGCAAGTCCAGAAGCGTATGCACAATCTCGAGGTTGGTTTTCTCAGCGCGCGAACCTATGTTGTAGACCTCGCCGCTGCGGCCGGCGTGGAGGACGGCGTCAATTGCGCGGCAACAGTCTTCGACGTAGAGCCAGTCGCGCACATTCAACCCGTCTCCGTACACAGGAAGGTTCTTGCCCTCGAGCGCGTTTGTGATCATCAGCGGGATCAGCTTCTCCGGAAACTGATTTGGGCCGTAGTTGTTCGACGCACGCGTTGTCACCACGTCCAACCCGAAGGTGACGTGAGCCGCGCGGACAAGGTGTTCGGCCGCAGCCTTTGATGCGGCGTACGGGCTGTTGGGACGCATCGGCGAAGCTTCGGTGAAGTAGTCGCTGTTGGAGCACGAGCCCATCACCTCGTCGGTTGAAATCTGAACGAAGCGCGACACTCGAGCTTCTCTAGCCGCATCCAGCAACGTCTGTGTCCCAAGCGCGTTTGTTTCGACGAAATCAGCCGCGCGTTCAATCGAGCGGTCAACGTGTGACTCGGCTGCGAAATTCATCACTGCGTCGGCGCCGGGCAGGGCCGCGTCCAGCGCCTTGCGGTCGCAGATGTCACCACGGACAAAAGTATAGTTGTCGTGCGCCTCGACATCGCGGAGGTTGTCGAGGTTGCCGGCGTAGGTGAGCTTATCGAAGTTTACAATCTTGTAGTCGGGGTGAGTCGCAAGCATATGGCGGATGAAGTTCGAGCCTATGAAACCTGCGCCGCCTGTTATGAAAAGCTGCATCGTTTCCCTCTTAGAGATGGTTGATCGCAGATTGTAGTCGCGCGGTTCTCCTTTTATCAACTCATCGTTATTGCGCCTCGTGCAGAACCGAACCGCCTGCCTGGCTGAGGTTTCTCGCCTACAGATCGCCGGTGCTCACGCGCCAATCCCCCAACCGGTTCCGGTTGGGGGATTGCTGCCCGAACCGTGTGTTAAATTATTCGCGCAATGCCGAAGAGCCAGTCAGAAAACATCGACGCGTTCATCAACACGCTGCCCGATCCGGCAGGCGCGCGCGCATTCATGAGCCGGCTGGAAGCCCTCGGTCCAGCGCGCGCCAGTGACCACAACCGAAATCCCCTTTTGCTCTCCCGAATGCTGACGCTTGCCGGTCATAGTCCGTACCTGGCTGAAACTCTTCTCCGCCATCCGGAACACATCGGATGGCTCGAGACCGAAAGCGGGCGCGGCTTTGACCGGGTCAAATCAACCGAGCAGTTGTCGGAAGAACTCGCCCGATTCGTGACGCGAATCATCGACGCCGACGACCCCACACGGCTGGCGCGATTCAAGCGCAGAGAGTTGCTCAGAATTTATCTTCGTGACTGCCTGGGAATCGCCACGCTGTCGGAGGTGACTGAGGAGCTATCCAACCTTGCGGACGTGATACTCGGCTACGGTCTCGCGCGAGCGAGCCAGGAAATGGTCAACCTTCACGGGTCGCCTTTGACTCACGACCGGCGCGGCCGGATCGAGAAAGCAGAATTTGCCATCGTCGCGCTCGGCAAGCTCGGCTGCCGCGAGTTGAACTATGCTTCGGACATCGACCTGTTGTTTCTGTTTTCAGGAAACGGAGAAACATCCGGAGACGGACGAAGCAGCGAGTCTGTAATCGGCAACAAGGAGTTCTTTGCCAGCGTAGCTCGGCGCGTAGTTCAGGTGATCGGCGGCAGCTCGGCCGAAGGCGCGGTGTATCGCATCGACTTGAGGCTGCGTCCGTATGGGCGCGACGGCGAGACGGTCAGCGAAATCGAGCGCGCGGCCGACTACTACCGCAATAGCGCCCACAACTGGGAGCGGCAGGCGCTCATTCGCGCGCGAGCGTCGGCCGGCAGTGAGATTGTTGTGACGCGTTTCCTCGAATTGGTGCGCGACGCGATCTTCACTCGGGATGCGCTGCCCGGCACGCTGGAGGGAGTGCGGCGAGCAAAAGAAAAGATCGACCGAAAAGAAGCGGCTCGAAGGCGCGGCTTCAACGTCAAGCTTGGACCAGGCGGCATTCGCGAGATCGAGTTTATCGCTCAGGCGCTGCAGCTCAAACACGGCGGGCGTGAGCCGTGGGTGCGTTCGGCCCAAACCCTGATCGTACTCGCGCGCCTTGCGGAAAAGCATTATCTGACTGAGCCCGAGCGCGCGCGATTGTCGGCGGCCTACACCTTCCTGCGAACGGTCGAGCACCGATTGCAGATGGAGCACGGCGCGCAAACTCACACGTTGCCTGCCGCTCGGCCGAGGCTGGAGCTGCTCGCCCGGCGTTGCGGCTACACTCAAGCGGACGATCCGGCGACTCACTTCATCCGCGACCTTGAACGCCACGCTTCCGCGGTGCGCGCCGTCTACAGTCGGGTGTTTGTAGAAGTGGCTCGGCCGCAACCGCCTGATGAAGCTCCGGGTGAGTCCGGTGGACCTGAAGATGAAGCTTCGCGGCTGATCCAGCAAACTGCCGCGCGGCTGATCAAGCTAATCGATGCCGCCTCCGATCAGACCAAACAGATCTTCACCGGACGGGAAGCGATCGAGCGCGTGCTTGCGCCGGCGCTGCCCTCTGCAATCAACCCCTCGCGCGCGCTGCGCAACCTGGGCTCGTGGGCTGATTCATTGTCTACCTACACAAACGATCAGATTCGCGCGAGCGGCTGGGCGGTCCGCGTAAGCGACTGGGAAAGACTGATCGAGAGGTTACTTCTAGTGCTCAGCAGTCAATACCTGTCACATCTGTTGGTGTCACGCCCGGTCCTTGCGAGCGCGCTTATCGAAGATGAGCCCGCGCACACACCGGCAGATTTCATTCGCGTCCTGAGCGACGCGGTTGAGAAAGAGAAAGACGCGGCCTCGAAACCTGACGCATTGCGCCGCGCTTGGTACCGTCTCGTGATCGAGATCGGTTACCAAGACATGTCCGTAGTCCGTGGTCCGGAGACGGGCGACGGGCGACGGTCAACGGACGACGGTCGACGGGACGACGGACCACGGACTAATGACCAACTTCGCGCAAACAACCTGGCTCAGACAGCTCTCGCCGAAGCCGTGCTGCGTATCGCGGCAGAGATCGCGCTCGAATCACTCGGCATCGACGGGATAAACCCGGAAGAATTGCCGTTCACGATCCTCGGGCTTGGCAGGCTCGGACACGCGGGAATGGACTACGGGTCTGATCTGGACCTGCTAATTGTGTTTGACGATGACCAGCCGTGGCCCTCAGCTATGCTGGCTTCGAGCGCGAGCGGGGCCGTCTCGGGCTCGACTACCTCGAACGAATTCTATGCCAGGTTCATATCGCAAATTGTTCGCGTGCTGTCGTCGATCACCCGTGAAGGCTTGCTCTATCGCACCGATCTGCGGCTCAGGCCCGAGGGCAAGAGCGGACCGGTGGCCGTTGGGCTCGGCGGCTTGCTCGCCTACATCACCAATCGAGCTTCGGCGTGGGAGCATTCCGCCTACCTCAAAGCTCGAGAGGTTGCCGGCAATTCGCAATTCGGCGAGCAAGCTCGGAAGGCGATCTGCGATGCGAGTTTTGATGCGGCGTCGCGAAACGAGTCGCTTCGAGAAGAGTTGCGCGACATACGCGCAAGGCTTGTGAAGGAGAAGGCGCGCGGCGCAAGGCCCAACATAAAGTGGGGCCGTGGCGGAATGATCGATGTTTATCTCGTGACCAGGTATTTGCAGCTTCGCGACCGGATCTACTATCCGCCCGAGATGGGCACGACCGCTTTGATTGCGCATCTCGGCGAATATGGTGCGCTCGATCGTGACGAGGCTCGAGTCTTGTTTGAGGGCTACACTTTCCTGAGAAGACTCGATCACTGGATGCGGCTGCTTTTGGATCGCCCGAGCCCGATGTTGCCAGCCTCATCGATCGCGCTTGGGGACATCACTCGCGCGCTGGGTCTGTCGTCTAGTGAAGACTTCGAACTTGCGTTTGTCCATCAGACCGGCGCGATACACAAGGTCTTCGAACGAGTCTTCGCTTGAGTATGAGAGTTCGCACGCTGTGTCTGGACACGGCTCACCTGGTGGCTTTGACCAGCAGGTCCTGAGCGGCGGCATAAACATCATCTACTTCAACGCGAGTCATGCAGCGGTGATCGATCGGGCAGTCGCGCAGCATACAAGGTGAGCACTCGACGTCGTGGCGCACGACCGTAGCCGCATCTGAAAGCGGGCGCGTGGAAACGTGCTCGGTGGGTCCGAACACCACAACGGTCGGCACCCCCAAGGCCGCCGAGACATGCGCGGTGCCGGTGTCATTCGATATGACCAGCGATGTGCAAGCGAGGACGGCTTTCAAATCAGCGATGTTGGTCCTGCCGGCAAGCGCCGCCGCCCGAGATCGCATGCGTCGCGCGACTTCTTCTGCTGCTTCAACATCCCCGGCTGTTCCAACAATGACCGTCTGAAAACCGTTTTGCTCGGCGAGTCTATCTGCGGTCGCAGCGAAGCGCTCCGCGGGCCAGCGCTTGGCCCGGCTGTTTGTAGCGCCGGGGCACAGCGCGAGGATTGGCGCGGCGTCAGTCCGAATGCCAGACTGTTCCAACATCAACCGCGCGCGTTCCCGTTGATCGCGGCCAACGTGAAGCTGCGGCCCGAGCGTTTCCATCTCGACGCAACTCACGCCACTTAGTTTTTCTTCGAGCTTCGCGGCGATGTTTAGATAGTAACGGACCTGGTGCGCTCTCTTGTGGTTCTGCTCGAAAGGGACGACGAAGTGGAGCAGCGCTCGCCGAGAGTCGGTTGGATAGCCCGCGATCATCTTTGCTCCGGCGGCTCGCGCGAGCAGCGCCGCTCCAACCGCGTTTTGAAGTAACACCGCCAGATCGAATCGCTCGCGTCTCAATTGCCGCGCTTCGCGAATGAAGTTGCGTCCTGTATGAACAAGGCCCGGCGCGTCGTGAACCGGGATTACGCTGTCGGCTAGTCCCTCGCCCTCAAACAATCCCGCCACCCAGGGCCGCGCAACAAATGTGATTCGAGCGTCGTGGAAGATGCGGCGCAACTCTCTTAGCGCCGGCGCCGCCATCACTGCGTCGCCGACCCAGTTGGGCAGCCGAATCATAACGCGATTGATGGATTGAGGGTTCATAGAGATTGCAGATTGCGGATTGCGGATTGCGGAATTCAGATTGCGGATTTTGGCGCGGTGATAGCCTTGGATTTGCCATTCGACACGCGAAATTCCCCAGCGAGTGTTCGCTCTTCAATCCGCATTCCGCAATCCGCAATCCGCATCCGCAATTCGTTTAGACCCCGATCTGGCTGTAATCGGTTAACACCGTCTTATCCCCGAGCACCGCTCCGCTTCGAACTTCGACCGACCGGCCGATGTGACAGCCCTTTCCTATGACCGAGCCTTGAACCGTCGAGCCCGCGCCCACGCGAGTGCCGGCACGCACGACTGAGTTCTCAATTCGCGTGCGCTCTTCGATGTAGCAGTTGCGGCTTACGACCGAGTTGACTATCTGCGCGCCCGCTTTCAATGTGCAACTGGGATCAACGACAGAAGGCGCTTCGATCTCGGCGGTCGCATCGAACTTTTCGCCCCGCTTGGAGGGCAGCGGCGGCAGAAGGTTTACTCGGCCCGCGATCACATCGAGGTTCGCTTGCAAATAGCTCGAAGCCGTTCCGATGTCGCGCCAGTAGCCCCGCCAGGTGTACGCAAAGAATGGCTCTTCGCGCTCGAGCAGTTGAGGAAAGACTCCGTACTCGAACATGAACGGCTCGTCTTCCGGAACGTAGTCCAGCACCCGGGGCTCGAGTATGTAGATGCCCGCGTTTATCGTATCGCAGGTAACCTCTTCCGGCTTCGGCTTCTCGAGGAAGCGGCGCACGCGGCCGTCTTTCTCCGTCTCAACCAGACCATACGCCGTCGGATTGGGCACGGGCGTCAGCACGATGGTCGCCGCAGCCTGGCGCTCGCGATGAAAGCGAATCACTTCGTTCAAGTCGATGTCAGTCAGCACGTCCCCGTTGAACACGACGGTCGTCTCGCTTATCAAAGCTGCGGCGTTTCGATAAGCGCCCGCGGTTCCCAGCGGCGACGCTTCGACGACGTAGCTGACACGAACGTTGTAGTCGGTCCCATCTCCGAGTTTGTCCTCGATCTTCTGCGGCTGATATGAGAGCGACAAAATGACATCGCGGACGTCGGCCCGCTTGAGCAGTTCGAGTTGATAAAGCAGGAAGGGTTGATTGGCAATTGGGACTATCGGTTTGGGAGTGTGCATCGTGAGCGGCCGGAGGCGAGTGCCCTTTCCGCCCGCCAGTATTAATGCCTGCATTGAACCCGTAGCTCCTGTCGATGATCTGTAACGAGCTAAGATTAAGCAGAAGTCTATCACCGCCGCGCGGACGTGACAAAGGTTCGGGCCGAGCCAGCGGTGTGATAAAATTCGATTCACGCATAAGAAAGGCGATACAAAATGACGGACGCAGTTATTCTTTCGGCAGCAAGGACACCGGTCGGAAAACTACTCGGCGTGTTGAAGGATTTCAGCGCGGTTGATCTGGGAAAGATCGCCGCGCGCGCCGCGATCGAACGCGCCGGTATCGATCCGAATCTGGTTGACGAAGTCATAATGGGCAACGTAGTTCAAGCTGGAAATGGACAGAACCCCGCGCGCCAGGTAGCGCTCGGCGCGGGCATTCCCAACAGTGTTGCGGCGCTTACGATCAACAAGGTTTGCGGCTCGGGCTTGAAAGCCGTGATGCTGGCAAGAAATGGAATTAGCGTCGGCGAGATTAACGTAGCGGTTGCGGGCGGTATGGAGTCGATGACCAATGCGCCTTATTTGCTCAAAGGCGCGCGGCAGGGTTACCGGTTAGGCAACGGGGAGCTGATCGACTCGATGATTCACGACGGTTTGTGGTGCGCGTTCGACAACTGGCACATGGGCTGCACCGGCGAAGTCGTCGCCGAACGCTACAGTGTCACTCGAGAAGCACAAGATCAGTACGCGCTGGACTCGCATCGTAAAGCAGTGGCCGCCATCAAAGAAGGGCGCTTCGATCGCGAGATTATTCCGATCGAGATTCCGCAGAAGAAGAGCCAACCGCTGGTTGTTCGAACTGACGAAGGTCCGCGCGAAGATACGTCGCTCGAAGCTCTCGCAAGATTGAAGCCCGCATTTAAGGAAGGCGGAACCGTGACCGCGGGTAATGCCCCGAGCGTGAACGATGGTGGGGCGGCGGTCGTGGTCGCTTCGGCTGACGTTGCCCGAAAACTGGGACGCAAGCCGATGGCTCGCATAGTTGCGCAAGCTACGAGCGGCGTGGAACCGAAGCTGGTGATGATGGCCCCGCTGACCGCGATCCAGAAGACTCTCGAACGAGCCGGGTGGGACCTGGCTGACGTCGGTCTGATCGAGTTGAATGAGGCGTTCTCGGTTCAAGCTGTTGCTATCACACGCGAGCTGGGGATCGATCCTTCGAGGCTGAACGTCAACGGTGGCGCGGTCGCGCTCGGGCATCCGATCGGGGCAAGCGGCGCCAGAATACTGGTCACGTTGCTTTACGAAATGCAACGCCGCGATGTGAAGCGCGGGCTCGCAGCGTTGTGCCTGGGAGGCGGCAACGCCGTCGCGATGGCTGTCGAGAGATTAGATTAAAAGCCCCCGGAGACGTTGATCTGCCTTTGGATGTCAGCCCGCAGTGAGTTTAGAAGCTAGTTTACATTAGCTCCGGTCATTCGATCCGAGCCATCGTAATTTCTGATAGTGTCCTAGTCGACCAACACAAGATTAGGACTCTACCCGTATTTCCTGATGCCCAAAAACAAGCGGTCAAATAGTGCCTCACGTGCTGTGAAAAGAGGGCGTACGCCCGAGTCGAATGTCGTCACTCCTCTAGCCGCGGAGTCTGGAGACGCGGGCGCGCATCACTCTGCGCCACCATCCCGTTTAGTGTGGCGGCCGATCTATGCATTGATCCCGCCGTTGCTCGCGCTGATCACGTCGATCAATAGTCTCAGGAACGGCTTCGCATTCGATGACGAACAGCAACTGCTGAGGAATGAGTTCATCAAAAGCCTCGCCAATCTGCCGGGCGCATTCACTACGAGTGTATGGTCGTTCATGGGCGACACTGCGTCGCTGAATCCAGACGCGTATTACCGGCCGCTGTTTACAACTCTGTTTACAATAAACTACGCCGTATTCGGCACGACGGCCTGGGGTTGGCATCTGGTAAACGTGTTAGTCCATGCGGGAGTAACTCTGCTTGTCTGGCTCGTGCTCAAAGAAGTTACAAATCGCGAGGGGGTTTCAGCCATCGCGGCCGCGTTGTTCGCGGTCCATCCGGTACATGCGGAACCGGTCGCCTGGATATCGGGTGTCACCGATCCCTGGTTGGCGCTGTTCGTTCTGCCTGCTTTCTACTTCTATCTGCGATACCACAAAGACGGGCGAAAGCGCCTGATGGCAGCCGCGCTTTGTTTCTACTTTCTCGCTCTGTTGAGCAAAGAGACCGCGATTGTGCTGCCGGTGGTCGTTGCCTATTGCGAGCTCGTGCATTTCAAGGATTCGCGCTCGCTGCGGCAGAAGGCGATCGCCCTGACAATGATTGGCGCCTTGTTTGCCGTGCCTACGCTGATCTATTTGCTACTGCGCAACCACGCCATCGAAGCGTTCTTCTTAAGGACCAATCCGCGATTTACCTGGGGCGAAGCACTTCTGACGACGCCGCTGGCGGCGATGAAGTACCTTACTCTGCTTGTGGTACCCGCGGACTACAGCGTGCATCATTACACCTTGCCGGTTGAATCGCTCACGTTCGCCGCTTTCTACGGACCGCTCGCTTTGATAGCGGCAGCCGTCGTTGCGATTCTGATTGGTAGATCGCGCGCGCTGATGTTTGCAGCCGTCTGGTTCGTGGCATGGATTGCGCCGCCTCTCGCCGGGTTGCGAGTGTTCGACCCGCAGTATTCGATCCAGGAAAGGTATTTGTATCTTCCATCAATGGGCTTCTGCCTGGCGGTAGCACTCGGGATCGAGTGGCTGGCAGCGCGCAGGTTGGCTGCTGTGTCCGGTCGCGTTGTCGCGGCGATGCTGTTGATTGCGATGGTGATTGCGCTGGGAGCGGTCCACCTCAATCAGAACCTCGTTTGGCGGAGCACGATAAGCTTGTTCCAGCACATTGTCGCGGTCGATCCGCGCTCTCCGCTCGCGCGCAACGAACTGGCCAGCACGTATTATGGCGCAGGCCGGCGACAAGAGGCTGAGGCCGAGACGCGGACAGCCCTCGAGCTGGATCCTAAATTTGTCGATGCGTACATCAGCCTCGCCGCGTTCGCCTTCAACAACGGCAAATCCGATCAGTCAATCAAATACCTGGAGCAGGCGAAGTCTTTGGTAGGGGAGAGAAGGTTGAAACACCGGTATCTGGGAAGGATTCACTCGGATTTGGGTTTTTACTACGAGCAGCGCAAAGAGTTCGACCGCGCTGAGCAGAACCTCCGTCTTGCGGCCGATACTCTTCCGTGCGCCAAAACTTTCATTGCACTCGGGCAGTTCTATCTTGATCGCCGCCGCTACGAAGAAGCGCGAGAATTACTTGAGCAAAGCTTGCCACAAGTCTCCCGCCGATATGCGCCGATACACCTTCAGCTCGCCAAGACTTTTGACGCTCTGGGTCAGCGCGACCGAGCCTTGTCGGAATATCAGAAATACATCGAGCTTGCTCCGTATGCCCCAGACAGCGTCGAGGCGAGACGCCGCCTTGCTCAACTCCAGTCCGCGAACTAAGCTCTTTTGCGGTCGCGATCAAATGGCGGAGCCGGCTTCGCTCATTGGCGGCGATTGAATGTCAACCGCAAGGGAGATCACTGAATGTCCACACGCGTAACCTCGAAGTCCATGCCAGTCACGTTGGCGATGGCGTTGGTGCTTACTGTCTCGGGCGTCGGGAAAAGCGGCCCAGCCAAAACGCCAGACCCGCTCTCGATGGGACCCCTCCCGGTCGGCGTGACGACCAGCGTCTTCGTCGATACCAGCCGCACCGACAACCTCACCAAACAGCCACGCACGCTGGTGACCGAGATCTGGTACCCGGCGACAGACGACGCGCGGCGCATGCCGAAGAACAAGTACTCGGACTTCATAACCGGGGGCGTGACTCCTGAAATCGATGAGCTGATCAAAAAGACTTACAAGATGAGCGCAGCCGAGATCGACAAGATCTACTGGAACGAGGCTCATCGAAATGCCGCCGTGCGCAAAGGGCGATTTCCGCTGGTGGTTTTCTCGCACGGCAACGGAGGCTCACGCAATCAAAACACTTTCTGGTGCGATTACCTGGCAAGCCACGGCTACATTGTGGTCTCGCCCGATCACACCGGCAACGCCAGATGGACGATCATCGACGGCAAGCCCATTGTTTCTCAAGGATCGGAGCGTACTAACTCCGCGAAAGACCGGCCTATCGATGTGAGATTCCTGCTCGACCAGATGATTCGCTGGGATAAGGGCGCCGATAAGCGATTCACCGGCCGCATCGATACTGACCACGCAGCCATCACCGGTATGTCATTTGGCTCGTACACGGCGCACTGGGCTTCGGACCAGGAGCCGCGATTCAAGGCAGTCATCGCGATGTCGGGCGCTCCACCGTCGCACACAAACCTCGCTGTGCCGTCGCTGCGCATGCTTGGGACAGAGGACAGGACGATTGGCCCCGCGGGCAACGCCGCTATTCGCGACAATCACACGAAGCACACCGGTCCGTCGTTTCTGCTCGAGATGAAGAACGGCGGGCACTTTTCGTTCACCGACATGTTCAAGATCAACAAACACTTTGGCGACGGCGTCGGAGAGGGAAAGCGCCGAGAAACGAATGAGCCCTTCGAGTTCACTTCGATGGAGACGACTTACAGGATCATCAACTCCTACAGCGTGGCTTTTCTGGGCTACTACTTGAAAGGCGAGAAGGAGTACGTGAGCTTTCTCGGCAGAAACCAGTGGCAGGATGTGATGATCTGGGATGTGAAGGGTGTCCCGGGAGACGCAGCAGCAGCGACCAAAGATAAACGATGATAGACCCACAGAGGGCTGTCACCAGACCTGTCTCAGGTTTCAGTCGGGAAGGGTGGCTTGCCCCCGCTCTTTCCGGAGACTGCTTAAGCAAGAATAGCGGGGGCAAGCCACCCTTCCCGACCGCGAGCTTGAGGGACAACGCCATTACTGGCAGTCGCATGGTGGACTCAGAGGTAAGCAAAGTGGTCAAGCTCGGAGGGTTGACCGAAGACCTCAGATTTCTTCCCGGCTGGAAGCTGCAACCTCATTGATCAACCGGCAAACATCACGAACTAGTTTTCACCCGAACCCAATCCGCTGTCCTCGAAGATTAAGCTCGTGCAGGTCACGCCTGCCTCTGCTTTCTGCAATTCAGACACGTCGATCGCTCGCACGCGGAAGCCTCGCCGCTCGAGCAGCGCGCGGGTATGAGGGAAAGAAGCAGGAAGCACGACAACATCCTTGACCAGCAGCGCGTTCCCTGCGGCCGGCTCTTCATCGGGAACATCGATCAGTTCAAATCGACGGAGTGGTTCTGCATCTATCCACGACCGATTCACCAAGACAGTAGCGTTGCCAATGTAAGAACACGCGCTCTTTAGATGAAGGCAGCCTCTCACCTCGACGGGGTGCACCTGGTAATCGTACGGCCGAAGGATGGCGCTCAATTGGGCGATGCCTTCGCGATTGGTGCGCTGCGACAAACCTACGAACACCTCAGGGCCGGCTCGCATCACGTCACCGCCATCTAAAGTAGCCGGCTCGGCCAGAAACTTGATCGGTCGATAACGCGAGAGCGCGTCCGCCAAACTCCTGGCTTCGGGTCGTCTGCTTGGCGCTCCCATAACAGAGATGATTGCGACTTCATTGAAAACCAAAGCAGGGTCTTCCACAAAGACGGCATCCGGAAGGTGCGGTTCGGCGGGAAGAGAAACAATGCGAACGCCGAGTTCTGCGAGGCAGTCTTGATATGCTGTGTGCTGCGCGATTGCCTTGGAAACGTCGATCGGCTGCCTGGCGTGAAACGACAGCTCGCAATCGTTGATGCTCGGGCTGACCTGACGAGTGATTGCCGTTAGCATGTTAAGTCGTTTCGCGATTAGGAAGCCGTTTCGCGCAAAGCACGCAAAGACTCGCAAAGGACGCAAAGAGCAACTTACTTCCTGCAAGCCGCCGAGTCGGGTGTCCTTCCACCAAGCAACGTCGCCGCCACGCACGCCCACCGCGGAGCAAGCTGTGAACTCGCGGAATTCGTCTCGTGATAGTGGTCAGGCATACCCGTCGCTTTGCACGGGTCCTGCGCCTCGCGAAGCCCCCGCGCCGGGTCGGGAGACGGCGCGATAAAATCGTAACCAGGCACGATATAGCCAAACTCGTCGGGGCACAGCCCAAACACGAACTTGTACTTCTTGGTCATCAGGTCGCGCACGCTCGGTTCAGCCGGACGCCTGGTATCCGCTTCAACGCAATCGCGGCGGCGATGCTTGTCTACCCCGTAGAAGACTTCCGGAAACAATTCGCCGGGAGTCGTGACGATCTGCGCATCGCCAATAACTATGGCATAGACTGTGGACTCGAGCTCAGGCCGTTCGCCCGGGCGAGGCATCGGCATCGTATCGAGAACGCCCTTGCTCGCCAGGAATAGATAGCCCGAGTTGTCCATCGGCGCTCGCAGCGTAGCCTTCTTCAAATCGATTCCGGATGTGCTGCTCCACTCGCCTCGTTCCAGAGCTTCGAATACCGCTTTTGCTACATCGCGCCCTATAGCTTCAGTCCGCTCAAAGGTGTACTCGGGACGTTTGCTGTCAGGCTTCAACGGATAGTCTTTGCCATCGAATCGAGCGCGATCGGCGAGCTTGTTATTCGAGTCGCCAATGATCTCCACCGCGCCGAGGTCGCCGCTTATGTAGATCGCCGTGCCGCCATACTTCTTTTCGACCGCCGCTCGCACCGCGTGAGGAAAGTCCGATGTGATCACGGTGTTTTTGCTCTCCATCGATTCCGGGTGAGTGTTCCAGTTGATGAGGGTCGCGATTACTCTGTCGAGCCGGTTTCGCGAGCCGTCGAAAAACTGCATCACTCGCAGTTCTTCATCAAAGAAGTTCGGGGGCCGCCCGTAAGTGCGGGTCTGCATCCCTGCGATTGACGGAGAGTTTCGGGGATCAGTCCGCCCGAGCTTCATCACCGCGCGCACAGTCGAAGCGCCAGCCTGGTTGATCGCCTTCGCAATCTGCCGATCGACAAATCGAAGGTACTTCGGATACTTGCCGTCGCTGAGCGCGTTCGGCCCCCACGCGCCGATGGTATCAGGCGCCTCGTGGTTGTGAGTGCTGGCGACCAGAATCTCGTTCAAACCTAGCCGGGGTTCGATCAGCTTCTTGATCTCGTCAACTCCGTAGAAGTTTGCTTTCGAGTAATACCCGATGACGTCAATCGATACGATCGCAATTTTGGTCTCGCCGTATTCCATCACGATCGCGCGCGCCCACAAATCATCGTGCTTGCCTGTAGCCGGCCGATTGTTGCCAAAGCCCGCGAGGTATATTCCGTCGTACTTGCCCTTCGAGCTTGAGTCGAGCGCATCGTTGCCGGGATCATCTTCGAAAGGCTCGCCCGAATCCCAGCGTCCGTTGTGATTGGCGTCGGTGAACTTCTCACCCCACACTCCCGAATCGGTGATCGTTCCGTTCCAGTCAGAATTTGGTCCGAAAGGCGTGATCGGTAGGGCCGCGACTCCGATCTTCAAGCCGCGTTTCTCGACGTTCACCACGGGTGAGAGTGCGCCGAGCTGTGCGAACAACAGCATGCATACGAGCGCTGAGACGAGGGTTTTCGACATTGTTTCTCCGCTCGGTCTTGGTTTCTCCGCTCGGTCTTGCGAGGCGAGCCGAATGAAAGAGCGCCTTATGATAGCGTTTGTCACGCACACGCTCAAGGATTGTTGTCAGTAGGGAATTGCCGGGATTTGCCGGGATTTGCCGGGCTTTGCGTCGAGCCGGAAGCGGTTCAATGCGCGGCCATCAAAAGAACGCGCTCGTTGGCCATCGCAGCGAGTTGTTCCTCGGCGTGCTCGCGAAGTTCGGCTGGGGTCATGCGCACCATCCGCTCGATCCCGTATGCGGACATCACTCGGCGGGCCACTTCGTAGCCGAGCAAATAGCCTCCGCGCGGTGGCGCTTCGCCGCTATGGGTGTTGGTGAACCACGGCTCGTACTGCTCGGGGTACGCGCCCTCTCGGATCAGATCGAGGTACTGGCCGGCGTTCTGGGTAAGATCCTGTTGCTGAGCAGCGAGCTCTTCCTTTCCGAAGTGTAGATACATGTCGCGAGACTCGAAGGGAAAAACTTCTTCAGCGCCGGCCGCGGCCATGCCCTCGATCATCAACGGCATGTGCGCCGTGCGAAACTCGTCCGGAGAGATATCTTCGGGGTCTTCAAACAGAAACCCGAAATGATAAAGGTGGAAGAACTCGTGAGTGATCGCAATCTTAGTCTGTTCGCGCGTGTAGCCCGAGAGCACTTCCGCGCCAAGGCACAGGGTGTCGGGCACGCCGGCTTCGTTCTGAACCGGACGAACGGCCCCATCGAATCGATACATGCTCAGGCCAATGTAGATATCGTGCTGCTGGTGGTAGTCGCGGAAGCGCACCTTGAAAAAGATGGCCGCCTCTACAAGGGGGCTGGCGCCGAGATCGGATATCGTCTTGTTAAACTCGCGAATGGCTTCAACCTGACTCGGCACGCGAATGAGGAACTCGTCGAGCATCGCGCGGCGGACGCCGGGGTCCGGGGTGCGATAAACCGCTCGATCGAAGTAGTCCTGATGCTTGTTCTCAACCAGCCGCTTCCACAGTCTTCGCTGGGTCCTCGGCGTTTTGTCCTTTGCCTGGTCCCAAAAGACGAGGAAGTCGTCGACTATGTTGATGACGTGCCGGTTATCGAGGAGTCTTTCGAGAATGGATTGGTATGAAGCGGGTCTGGTTTGAGCAAGCGGCGATTGCGCGAAGAATAAGATCACGCCAACCACGATGATTATTCTTTTGAAGCTCGCCATTCGCTGCTCCGGTTCGATCTGACATGATGGGCACAGGACTTAACGCCGCATCCTGAGAACGCACGGGCTGGAGGAGATTTGCGGCTGGACTAATGTATACCCATTTCGGGAAAACACCAACAGAATTCTGCGCTCATTTTCGAGCTGCTCTAATTAGAAGGCGAGACCCGTTGCTTGCTAGTTTGCGCCATGACGCGCTGCACCAGCCGTCTCTTCGATCGTGAATGTCCTGCTCGATAGATTGAAGGTTATGTCGTAGTTCTCGAAGAAGTCACGTTGCCCGTGCAGGAAGGTCCCAGGCGCAACCTGTTCACTAAACGCTACGTCGATATCCAGCGAACTGAAATTGAGTATTATCAAATGCAAGCGATGAATGTATGCGCGTCCGACCTGACTGTCGACTGCCCCGCTATAGGACCAGCGCCGTCCTGTCTGGACGTCGATGCCTAGAAGCCGTCCCATGTCGGCATGGGCCAGCGACAAGTCAGCGCCTGAATCGATGAGAGCGACCATGTCTTTCTGCTTATGGCCGTGGAGCAATCGC
The DNA here is from genome assembly GCA_038040445.1 of Acidobacteriota bacterium. NCBI lineage: Bacteria > Pseudomonadati > Acidobacteriota > Blastocatellia > Candidatus Onstottus > Candidatus Onstottus frigus. Next base: position 28,709 of record JBBPIG010000011.1, read on the forward strand.
ACACCGATGTACGGCCTGAGAATGGGCTGGTGCGGTTCCTGAAGATTCCTGAACAGAGTGTAGTTATAGGTCGGCATCTACGGAATGAAACCAACATCGAAGCGAGGCACTTTGAAGAGCAGGACATTGTCATAACCCTTCTGTTCAGCCTCTCGATCTACGTCGAAGATGCTGTCTCCCGTGGCAACGATGGTGTTATCAGTCTCGTTGATTGCTACCCACTTATCTTCGTGCTCTGCAAACTGCGAAGACATCGCTGATATGTCCATACTCTTGACTCCCATTCGATGCGCTAAACGCAAGCTGGTTAATACCATATTGCCGGACGAGGCACGCGTCAAGAACTGTGGGGCGGTGACGGTCATTCAATCAGGCACGGCACTGTTCACGGAGACAATCGCTCATACAACTCGAACTCCGCGTCCGCAAGCTCATACTGCTCGAGTCTCCGGTAAGCCTTGCTCAAGTAGTAATGCGCCATCGCGTGCCGGGGCTGGATCGACAGCGCAAGCTTCAACTCCTCGACCGCGCGCCTGGTCATTGAATCGTTCAGTGTGCGTTCCGACTGAATCTCGTATGCCGCTCCGAGCTGGAAGTGGCCGTCGAAATCGTTCGGCGCGAGCCGCGTGAACTGCTCGAGCATCTGTGCCGCCTCTTCGTACAGAGCAATTTGCATCAGCGCCGTCCCGAAGTTCAGATAGTAGTTCGGGATCGACCGAGCGTACTGCGCGTCGGGAAGCGCCTTGCGATACTCGAGCGCTGCATGCGCGTGGTCGCCCGAGGCTTGATACGCCAGCCCGCGAAGATGATGTGCCCGCGCGCTGCTCGGATCGACTTGAATGGCGCGATCGAGATAAGGGACCGCTCGCGGCGCGTCTTGTTTGGTCAGATAAACCTTGCCGAGATCGATCAACGTGAAGAAGTGATTGGGGTCGAGCGCCAGCGCCGTCTGCCACGACTCGATCGCCCCCGCTTCATCGCCGCGAGCCTGTCGCAACTCGCCCAATATGTCGAGTGCCTGCGCGGTCTGCCCAAACTCGAGGGCGTAGCTCACGAACTGCTCGGCTCGATCTCGATCCTCGCGCTTAACAGAGCCGAGCGCGGCTTCAGTCAAGATCTCCGCTTCACTACCCACGGAAGACTTGTTGCCGTCGAGATACTTCAAGGGCGACGCGGCGTGGGCGAGCAACTGTTTCAGATTGCGCACCACTGTTTCTTCCGACGTGCCCACGCGGCGAGGCGCGCTAAACTCGATCAACGCGTTGTCGTCGGTGTTGAGCCTGGCGCCCTCTGAGAGGGTGGTCACTTCGGCAGGCCCGAGATAAAACCGCGAGATAATATCGGCCGCCCTTGTGGTGCCGATGCGTTTGAGCTCGCCACCGATCCTCGGATCGTCCAGGTGAGATTTTAGAACCGAGAGGTCAAGACGCCGCTCGCTCTTGCTGCCCAGCAACATCAAGTCGCCTTCCGCGCCGCGAAACAGGAACACGTGAGGAAATGCCGCGCGGAAAGTGGCTACCAGGGTGCGAACGTCCTCGGGAGCCATCTCGTAGATCTGAAGCCACTGGCTGAACAGCCCGTCATCGGTCAATCGCTCGGCGCCGCGCTTGAAGTACTCGAGGGTGAACAGGTTTGCCACGCCGGTTACCCATGGATTCGACGGCTCGGACACGATCACGTCGAATTTCTCATCTGTGGTGTAGATGAAGTTGCGGCCGTCGTTGGAGACCAACCTCAAACGCGGATCGTCGAGCGGACGGTTGTTGACGTCTTCGAAGTGGCGAGATGCTTCGATCACCGCGGGCTCGAGCTCGACGCAGGTGACGCGCTTGACCGGAAACTGTTCAATCGATCCGAGGGTGACTCCGCTGCCCAGGCCTATCAGCAGGACGTCGTCGGTGCGTTCACGGACCAGCAACGGAAGCGCGCCGATCAAAATCTGCGTAGGCATATCGCCCGCGGTGGAGGCTTCCGGTTTGCCGTTGACCTTGAGCACGCGGCCGCCGCCCTGGCGCTGGACGGCGACGGTCGCGGTGATACCCTCTTTGTAAAAAATCGTTTCGCCCTGGTCGCGTTTCAGAAAGTCAAACAGCTCCTGCCTGCTTTTATCGATAAGCGACGGCGCGTAGCGATAAACCGCGCTCGACATCACCTGAGGGTCCCAGGGCGGCTCGCCCAGCACAACCGCGATGATAAGAAGCACGGATGCCGCAAGGCCCAGAGTCGCGGTGACATTCATGCGCTTCGGCCGATTGCGTTTCTCAGGCGGAGTTGACGTGAGGAACGCGGCGGCCGCTACGATGAAGTTTAACGCGACACACAGTCTTAAGCTTCCCAGTAGTCCCAGCCACGGGATCAGAATAAAGCCGCTCGCAAATGAGCCGGCGATTGCCCCGACCGTGTTTGCCGCATAAGCGTCGCCGACCGTTCGACCGGTAGCGTGATTGAGCTTGCCGCTGGAAACAATTTTGACGACCAGGGGAAACAACGCGCCGAGCAAAACTGTCGGGACTATCATCACAAATGCCGCGATCAAAAACCGCGCGAACAACAGAAGCCCGAATGAGCTGCTGTCGACCCATCGGTAAAGCTGAACGAAGACATAGGGCAGATCATTAAACAGATAAGCGCCGACTAACGTCATCAAGCCGACCGCAACCTCGATCAAGGCGAACATCCGCACCGGTCTACCGATTCTGTCGACGAGCCTCGATGAAATGGTGGCGCCGGCGGCGAGCCCGACGAGAAAGGTCGTCAGCATGATGCTGAAGGCATAAACCGACGATCCGATTATCAGCGCGAGCACCCGGCTCCAAATCACTTCATAGGAGAGCGCCACGAATCCGCTCACTGCGAAACCCGCGATGACGACTGTGATCTGCACGCGTTCCGCGGGGCGGCTGCCTGAGGAGCGCAAAGTCTTTTTCGCATTCATCGGACCGTCAGCAATCTCCAGGGCGGATGTTGGTGTATGTCGAGCCTCGGCTTTGCGAGACACGGTCAAGGCTACGACGCCGAGAAGGATGTTCATCGCCGCAGCGGTTATTGTGGCGGCGCTCATGCCCAAGGCAGGAATCAGCAGGAAGCCGGTGGCTGCCGCGCCGAGCACCGCGCCGAATGTGTTCAGCGCGTACAACGAGCCGACTCGTAGACCGATTCGGCCGAGGTCGCGCGAGTAGAAGCTCGACAGCACCGGCAGCGTCGCCCCCATCAACGCCGTCGGAACGATCAACACCGCGGTAGCAAACACGAACCGGACTATGCTGAGCATGAAAAAGGAAAGATGAAGCCACTGCGAGAAGGAATGGTAGATTGTCGGAAGCGCGGCGAAAATCAGCGGGACCGCCAGACCGTACACCCCGATGCCGATCTCGAGCAGCCCGTATAGCCTGAGCGGACGGGCGACTCTTTCCGAGCGGCGGCCAAAGTAGTAGCTCCCTAAGGCAAGGCCGCCCATGAAAGCAGTAAGCACGGTGCTGACAGCGAAGGTGGTCGCGCCGAATACCAGCACCAGCTCGCGCACCCAGACGACCTGATAGACCAGGCCGCTCACTCCGGAAGCAAAGAAACACAGCAGGATGACCCGCGCAGCGTTTCGTTCCTCCGCGTTTCTAGCTGCTTTCGACTTCTGCATTCTTTTCGAGTCGGTTGCGATCCGAGAATGTGAAGCGCTCGAAGCTCGAGCTTGCCTGCCAGATTAAGAAGCCACACGCATGGACACGACGCACGGGGCCAAAAGTTCCATGCGGCCTCGGTGCATTTTTGCAGACGACGCGCAAACGTGACAAGGGGATATGTGGAGTCGCGGCGGAAACTTAAGCGAGCGACGACTGCTTTCCGCGCGAAGATCTCAATCGTCCTATCTCAGGTAACCTTCGGTTTCTCTGTTTGCTTTCTGAAAGCAGCATCGTAATAGTAGCATTAGCATTCAATCCTTCAACTTCGGAGGGCAAACTATGGAGAATGAAAGTCGGCTCCGCCTGAGCATGAGGAAGGCGATGAGGCAGCCGCCGATCCGGCCTCGTATTCCATTTCTCGTTGGTCACCGCTCCTCAGTAGGGTAGCTCGATTCGTTCGATTTCTCTTCCATTCAAGTCCAGGCAAACGATTGATCGTGGTGGCGCGATCAAGATGATTTCGCGGCCGCCAATGTTAGCCTTCTTCTTCGTAGCCTTACCGCTATCGTTGATCAGAGTCACAACCACTCCACCGTCGTTTGATCTGACTGCCCAGTAGCTCTGCTTGCCGCCTCCGTTATAAGCGATCACGTCGCCGTTCCACGCAAGACGAGAGTAGAGCTCGTACACCTTTCCCGTTGGCGTAATATGCCAGCCGCGCTTCATCGCGGCTCCGGTCAACCTGTCGTCGCGTTGTCCCACGACCGTCGCGTACCTCCTGCCGTTCGACCAATAGACGATCGAGTGAGAAGGCACCGAGTGCGTGTACATCTCCTCGATTTCCGGCCGGCTCATCACGTCGGCGAGCTTGCGTGCGAATTCCATCGCGTACTTGTTCGTCAGATGCGGGTTGCCTTCAAGGCTCAAGCGAATGTTGAATTCAGTTACGACGTAGCGCATATCGGGAGCGAAGGGTCTCACCACCCTGTTGAAGTCGTCCACCGTCTTGCCCTTCACGCCCTTCGAGTACAGGTGCAGCACGCCGTAAACGTCGGGACGCTTCTTCAAATCGATTCGAGTCGAGAGCGCCCGAAGCATTCGTGTGACCCACACATCATCTGAAAGCTTTGTGGGCGTGTTGTTGTCGCGGCCCGCTGTCAGCGGCAAAGCGAATCGCACGCCCATCGGCGTCAGTCCTTCAATCACGTCCGCGGCGCGGGCGGCGTAGTCTTCCGGCAGCCACGGGCGATGATTGAGCCAGGGTTCGTTCGACAACTCAACTGCGACGATCCTGGATTTCAATCCGCGATCGATGAACTTTTGAATCGCTTCGCGCGCGACATCGGCGCCTTCTTCAACGTTTATGCCGACGATGGTCGTGAAGTCGTGCGCGGCGATGAAGTCTACATACGCATCCAGCGGAAACCAGGCGTACTGGTTGGTCGTCTTGTTCTCGGCTTTGACTCTTGCGGTCGCTTCGGGCCCGCGAGGCGAATACCAGCCGCCGAAGGAAAAGCGTAAGCTCTTGACGCCCGCCTCGCTGAACGCGGCTGCCATGGCATCGCCTTCCTGTTTGTCGAGCCATCCTTCGATAAGCGGAGATGGTGTCGAAGCAAACGACATATCAGTGCCCAGCAGCGGCGCCCGGTGCGCTGGCCGTTGAGCTGGACGTTGAGCTGTATCTGGGGCGTCAGTCGCCGGGCCATCGCTGTGGACCAGTTGCAAACGCGGCTGCGCCCGGCCAATGCTGCCGAACATCAGCGTGGCAATCATCCCAATAAGAATCAATCCCGTTGCTTTAATAGTCACGGTTCTCTTTGGGATTGTACAACAGGCTCGAGACGATGCTCGGAATGCAGTGGAAGATTCACGTTGCCATTGACCGTTGGATAATGTAGAAGCAGTTCATGCGGCTCCGCTGGAAGCGCTGGTCAATTTTTCTGGTCTGCCTGTCCCTGTTGATGCTGATCCTGTTTCTTCCCGGGTTGCCGTGGGCGGGCCGGGTTCGCCACACACTCAAGCGAACGATCGTCAAAAGCGAAATGAAAGTGGCTGGATGGCGAGGCCACCAACCGCGGCTGATTTCGATAGCTGGAATTGTGAACACTCCCGGCGCCCAGATCCAGGCACTCGACTCGCGTTCGGGTTGGGCGACGCTTGCCGGCCGCGATGGAAGATTCGTGCTGCCTGATGTGATGTGGTATCCGGGAGCGGGCTATGAACTCGTAATCTCAGAGGACGAGCTCAACGGGAAACTGATCAAGGTGCGAGCGCCTGACGACTTTCCCGACAGCGGAGTATTCAGCGTCGGCGAGTTGGACTCCAGGCGCGGCGCAGAAATTGAGCTTGGATCATTGGCCGGCGTCAATTCAATCACCCGCGAAGATTTTGACTCCGCGAACAGCAACTACTACAAAGGGCTGTTCGACGAGTTAACCGCCGGCAAGCAATCCGATGACGAAAAGATCAGCGCGATAAACGACCATGTTGCCGGCAAGCTGAATTATGACGAGACGCAATGGGAGCTGGGAACGCCGCGCCGGGTGCTCGATCGCGGCTCGCAGTATTGCGGACATTTGAGTACGGCGATGGAAACCTTGTTGACGATCGGTGGCTACAGTACGAGAGCGGTGCACCTGAGTGATGGGAGGCAACCGCCGGGCACTCACGCAGTGGTCGAGGTCTTTTACGATGGAGAGTGGCATTTGTATGATCCAACCTTCGGCGTGAAGTTCCAAAACGAGGCCGGGCACGTCGCCAGCTATAGAGAAGTGAGGCGCGATCCAGGCCTGATCCGAGAGGACCTGTTTGTGAGATTCAAGCCAAAAATCCGCCGTCAGTGGATGGCGCTGTTGCCCGGAATATACGCCACGGGCTATCACCATTTCTATTACTTCAAAGTCAAATGAGATCGTCCCCGATCAGCAACAGCCGGGGGCTTTCGCAGGGCGCGACAATTCGATAAGTGAACAGTTCCTGCAGGACGGGAACGCGCGAAAACGGATAGAACACCCAGAGGCTTGAGCAGCACGGCATACTCCGCGGGATCGTGTTCGAGGTCGCCATCCTGTACCAGCACGAAGTCAAAGACGAGCGATACTAATGGGCGTTCTCAAAGAAGTCTATCAACTCTGTGCCAAAGACTACGCGGCCCGGCGGCGGGCCGGGCAGACTTGAGAGAGCACTCAGAGTAGCCTGAGCTTGACGCAAAGGTTACCAGCGTGGATAGTGGCTGACTGAGCCTTGATGGTGAGCGCAAGACCGTTTGAACGCGCCTAGTCCGCGGGTGAGGTATAAGGAGTGAGAAGCCCTGATTTTCATGATGTCTTAATGGCGCGCAGGCGAATCCGGCCCTATCTTCAGCCCACGCCCATGCATTCCTATCCGGCGATCGACGAGCTAGTCGGCGCCGAGGTCTTCATCAAGCACGAGAATTATCAACCGATCGGCGCGTTCAAAGTGCGCGGCGGCATAAACCTGATCTCTCAACTCAGCGAGTCAGAACGAGCGCGCGGAGTGATCGCCGCTTCGACTGGCAATCACGGCCAGTCGGTCTCGTATGCCGCGCGTTTGTTTGGCGTCAAAGCGCGAATCGTCGTGCCCGAAGCCGCCAACCCGGGAAAGGTCGCCGCGATGCGAGGGATGGGATCAGAGGTCATCTTCCATGGCGCGCAATTCGACGAAGCGCGGGTGCACTGCGAAGAGCTCGCACGCCGGCACGGCTATCGTTACATTCACTCCGGCGACGAGCCTTTGCTGATCGCGGGCGTCGCAACCGAAGCGCTCGAAATGCTCGAGGATGAGCCGCGACTCGAGGTGATCGTCGTGCCGGTCGGCGGAGGAAGCGGCGCGGCGGGTGTCTGCATCGCCGCGAACGCGATCAATCCAAACATTCGAATCATCGGCGTGCAGTCCGAAGCGGCGCCGGCGGCTTTCGAGTCGTGGCGGCAGAAGCGGCTGGTCGAAGCGCCGAATCGAACCGTTGCAGAAGGTCTGGCGACCGGCACCGCGTTCGCGTTGCCTCAGGCGATTCTCTGCGAGCGCCTGAAAGAATTCATCCTGGTCAGCGATGAGGAGATCATGCGCGCGATGGTGTGGATGATCGAACGTGCGCACACGCTCGCCGAAGCAGCGGGCTCGGCCCCGCTGGCCGCAGCTTACCGGATGCGAGATGAGCTTGCCGGAAAAAAAGTCGGGGTGGTCTGCTCTGGCGGCAACACGTCGATTGAGCATTTGAAACAAGCGCTCGCCCACGGCGTAGCATAGACTTTAGTCTGTGTCGGCAAACACGCTACCAGAAGAATCGCCGGACACAGACTAAAGTCTATGCTACGTGGGATGAGAGTCTTGCATTATTTCAGCCTCAAGTTCCGTCTATTCGTGTGGGAGGGTTAGTTTCGACTGACCTGTGTTGGCCCGCAGAATAAGCAATCTTGCTGATTGATCTCACAAGAAAGGACTACCGCAATGGCTAACATCTTTTCGAATTCCTTTGGACGAGTCACGGAATTCCTTACCGGGTGGATCCCCTGGTACAAGGTGCCGTTACTCCTCGGGCTCCCGAGGGTCTTCCGCATTCGCGCGAAGTTGAGATCGGACAACCTCTACGACACAGGGAAGATTGAACCCATTGATCAGCCTCCTTTGGGCAAGCCGGGCACGAGTCAGCGCATGTCGCGCACAATCGACGGGACCTACAACGACTTGAGCCAACCGAGGATGGGAAGCGCCGGCTCCCGCTTCGGTCGCAACGTTCCGCTCGATCGGGTGATTCCCGACCAGGGCTCGCTGCTCACGCCAAACCCCCGAACCGTTAGCCTCGAGCTTATGACGCGTAAGGAATTTCAGCCGGCCACGACGCTCAACCTTCTGGCGGCCGCGTGGATCCAGTTCGAGGTTCACGACTGGATGAGCCACGGAAGCAACGAGAAGGAGAATCAAATACAGATTCCTCTTAGCAGCGATGATTCCTGGCCGGAGCCCCCGATGATGGTGCGCCGCACTCGACGCGATCCAACGCGGCCGCCGGCATCCACCAATCCAGTCCCGACGTTTGCCAACACCGAGACGCACTGGTGGGACTGCTCGCAGATTTACGGTAGCGATCTCGAGACCCAAACGAAAGTGCGGTTGGGTGTCGACGGCAAGCTCAAGCTTGGGGGCGATAACCTGCTCCCGGTTGATCCGCACACCGGGATAGATATTTCCGGAGTAACCGGAAACTGGTGGGTCGGGCTGGCGATGCTTCACACGCTGTTCACGCTCGAACACAATGCGATCTGCGACCGCCTCCGCGCGGAATTCCCCGGATGGTCCGACCAGGAGTTGTTCGACCGCGCGCGGCTGATCAACGCTGCGTTGACGGCAAAGATTCACACGGTCGAGTGGACGTGCGCGATTGTCGCGCACCCGACGGTCGTTAAAGGCATGGAACTCAACTGGGAGTTGATCCGCAAGTCAAAAGCCGATCATCACGCCGCGCCCTATTCGATCACAGAAGAGTTCGTCGCGGTTTATCGAATGCATCCGCTGATGCCGGACGACTACAGCTTTCGCTCTCTTTCGACCGGCGCGGTCGTAGAAGAACATACGTTTCCCGAAGTCTTTTCGAGTAAGGCGCGCGATCTGATGACCAGGTTGTCGATGGCTGATCTCTTCTATTCGTTCGGGACTATGCATCCCGGCGCAATCAGGCTGCACAACTTCCCGCGTTTTCTGCAAATGCTCGAGCGAACGGACGGTCCGACGATTGATCTGGCGGCGGTGGATATTCTGCGCGACCGTGAACGCGGCGTCCCGCGCTACAACGACTTTCTCAAGCTGATCGACAAGGACCCGGTAAAGAATTTCGAAGAGCTGTCGAGCAATAAAGAATGGGTGGAAGAGATCAGGCGTGTTTACGGCGGGGACATCAACAAAGTGGACTTGATGGTCGGCATGTACGCCGAGGATTTGCCGGAAGGGTTCGGTTTCAGCGAGACGGCGTTTCGGATTTTCATCCTGATGGCATCCCGGCGTTTACAAAGCGACCGCTTCTTCACGACCGACTACAACGAGAAGACTTACACCAAGGTCGGACTCAAGTGGATCGAGGATAACAACATGCGCACGGTGCTGCGACGACATATCCCCGCGCTCGGCCCGCTGCTCGAGAACGTGGACAATGCCTTCATGCCGTGGCCCAAAAAATAATGAGTATGGGAGGTCTGCTATGAATTTCGACAACAGTTGGGATGCGTTACTCAAGCCGGGCAAGGCGACGGGGTACTTTGACAAGCTAGGTCAAACGAAGTTTGAAGTCGAAGCAACTTCATACAGCAAGGTCAATGCATGGTGGCTGGCCGAGCTTTGTCGCCTGATCTACCGGCAGGGCGCCGACGAAGTAAAGAACGGGTCAGGGCTCACCCGGAAAGAGGTGCTCGCCGGGGTGAAGCTGGACGAGGTGGCCTTCTTCGATGAGGGAAACACTGAGGCCGGTTTAGTCAAAACCACGAGTTCGTCTGGAGTTCAGTTCGCGGCCCTGATCCTGCGCGGGACCAATGACCTGATGGACTGGCTGACTGACTTCAACGCAATTCCGCAGGATTGGTCAAGAGGCGGGCTTGTCCACAAGGGCTTCGCGAAAGCGCTCCAATTGGTTTGGGATAAGGTCAACACGTCGATCGATGACAAGATTCCTTCGGATTGTCCGCTCTTCATCACTGGTCACAGTCTCGGGGCGGCGCTGGCTACGCTGGCGGCATCTTTGCGTCAGCCTCGCGCGCTATACACTTTCGGATCTCCGCGAGTGGGCGACAAGGACTTTGCCAAAACACTCGCCGGGGTGAAAGTTTTCCGAGTGGTCAACAATCGTGACGTTGTGACGACGGTGCCTCCGCCTCTGCCGTTTCATCACCTGGGTGAGGCGCACTATATAACTCACGATGGCGGTATGCTGACTAACCCGGATGACGATACGGTGGCTCGGGATCGCCTGAAGCGAGATCGTCTTCCCTTCTTTTCCGGAGATTGGCACAAACTCTTCACGGACGCGCCGGAACCGCTGGCTGACCATGCGCCGGTCAACTATGTCGCTCATCTTGAGCGGCAGGTTTGAGCATCCTGGGAGCGCATCCTGGGAGCGCGCACCTGGGAGCCCAGGCATCCCTGCCTGCCTCTTTTCGCAATCGGCGGTTCTCTTTCCAATTGCTTCTCGCGCGAACGCCATGCAGGCAAGGATGCCTGCGCTCCCAGGCCGGTCATGCGAACGGCGGCGGAGAGAATACCGACATTATCTGTTCGATCATCTCTTCCCGCGACTTGAACCGCGACTCTTCGTAGCAGCCGAGCGGGTTTTCCGGCACGTTTACCAGACACTTGTTGCAATAGGTGCAAGGCTGCGGCGCGCGGTCCAGCCCCTTGGCAAACAATTTCACAAGATCGTTGTTTGCAATCAACGGGCGAGCGATCGAGACCGCGTCGCACGACCCGTCGTTGATCGCTTTTCGTATAACCGAAGCCGTTTGAAAACCGCCCGTGCAGATGACTGGAACGCTCACCGCCTGTTTGATGGCACGAGCGTCTGGCAAGTTGATGCCTTCTATCTGATCGCCGGTCGCGCGATTCCATCTCTGCTGGAAGAGCTTGTTCGCGGGCCAGGTTCGAAACAGTACAAAGTTTCGATAAGTATGCTCGCCGCTCGAAATCAACGAGTCATATGTCTTGATCAGCTCTTCGAGCGCGAACGGACCGGCAGGGTTGCGCGGATGCGGGAATGAGCTGCCCGTCGAAACATGTATCGCGTCCACGCCGTCTTCTTCGAGCCATTTGCACACCTGAACCGAGTCTTCAATGGTGTTGCCCTTGCCTTCGAATGGAAGCATCGCGTTGTTGTATTCGGTAGCGCTGATCTTCATTTGCAGATGAAAGTCCGCGCCGACCTTCGCCCGGATGGCGCGCACTATCTCGCGCACGAATCGAGCGCGGTTCGCAAGCGGGCCGCCGTAGTCGTCTTTTCGATCGTTGATCGCCGAGCTGAGGAATTGAGTTATCAGGTAGCCGTTCGCTCCGTGCAACTCGACTCCGTCGAGCCCTGCTTCCCTGGCCCTGCGCGCGCCTTCGGCGAATGCGTTGACGGTTTCGTTGATCTGCTCGATTGTCATTCGCTCGCACTGGAACCCGTGAATAGGCTCGGATTTGTCGGTCGAGCTCAATCCTTTTGGGTACTCGATGCCCTGAATGTCACGCTGCCTTCCGCCGTGACTGAGCTGGAGGATGTACTTGCAATCGTGCTCGTGAACGCGCTTGCCAAGCTCGCGCCAGAACGGAATGCGTTCGTCGCGATCTATGGTCGCGTAGTTTGGAACGATGCGCCCGCGCATCTGCACCGGCACAAACGACGAGATGATGGCCCCGACTCCTCCGCGCGCGAACTTCACTTCCCAGTTGATTCGAGCTTGATTGCCCGAGCCGTCGTAGTTGTCGAACCGGCCGGAGACGTTCGAGCGGAAGATGCGGTTCTTAACTGTCAGGTTCTTGAATTTCAACGGCTCGAATAAGATATCCGCGCACATTGTCGTGACCCCTCCTCGTAAGTAGTCGCCGGCAAGCTGAAACACCGATTTACCCGGGCAGATCGAAAGTATTCTTCTCCCCGATCTTTGTCCACTACTATAGACGCAAAACAAATCTTGAGTAATTCATCAAGCGGCATTAAGCGGCATTAAGCAGCAGGGCGCGTCTCTGTTGCCTGCGACAACGATTCACTGCTTCAGAAAAGTTGCCCTGCCTGCATCGTCGGCCTAGTGAGTTCCGTCTGTTTATGATAGGAACGAACCGGCGCGCGGCCGCAGATGACCAAAACGGGCCGCGCGCGAAAGGGAGGATATCAGATATGAGCGCAGACGACAGACCGGGAATACTTCGATTGGATCTGGTCGATCTCAATGGACAGAAAATAGGCGGAAGGGTTGACGTGCTGCTGCGCCATCAGGTGCTCAGTCATTCTCCACGCTTCAACGGCCTAGACCCGTCTCAGGGGATCGAAATCAAAGGGCTGCACGCAGTTCCGCAGGGGCTCTACATGGTTGAAATCGATCCGGCAGCCTATCTTCAGGTGAATCAGTTCGTCACCATCGCGGCAAGCGGCTTCACCGAGAGGCGGATCGTGTTTCCAATAGACCCCAAGAAAGTCACGGCGGTGTTTCCTGAGTACGCGGGGCTGCCCGATGATCTTCAGAGGATACTGGAAAACAGCGACAACGTGTTTTCGTTTGAGGGTACGACTGGGAAGTCGCTCTTCACCGCGCAAGCGTTCGATGACCTGCGCAAAGCCTGTATGCTGAACATCGCCGCCAAGTGCGCTGCAACTCGTCTGAGCAACGGCAAAACGGTTCTGCCGTACATCCAGAAGATACGCGAGATCCGCAGCGAACGCTTCTTTGCCGACGTTTCGAGGGAGCTCAGAGAAGAGACCAAAAACAGCGTGGATGAAGATGTGTTCAAGGACGCGCCCGACACGCTTCACACCCCGCCCTCGGGTTTCAAAAAAGCCGGAAGCTGGAAAACGCGAGACCAGTATGGCAACTTGCAGCTCACCTTCTTCGTGAAAGGCGATGAGTGGGTGGCGGATATCGACATCGACGACGCAGCCGGAATAGAACATCTGTTTCACGTCCTCAAACACAAGCTCACTAGCGGCCACACGAACCCTTATGCCATCCACGAGATTCTGATCGCCCATCAGGAAATCGACCCCGGCTACCATTTTGTGGTCTAATCCAACGACGGATGAGATCACATATCCTGGCCATAGACCTGGGCGGAACGAAGGTGATGGCCGCGGTGCTTGATGCCGAGGGCCGTATCATCTCGCGCGCGCGCGCCAAAACCAGAGCGTGGCGCGATGACCAGGCGGTCTTTGCGACGATCGCGCAGGTGGGTCATCGAGCTATCGAAGACGCGGGCATCGCCGTCCAACGACTTGCCGCGGTAGGCATCGGCGCCCCGGGCCCCATCGATTTTGATACTGGATACATCATCGAATCCGCGAATTTGGGATTCAAGAATTTTCCGCTGGGTCCCCGCATTGCCGAAGAGTTCGACTGTCCGGCGATCGTCGAGAACGACGTCAACGCCGGCGTGTACGGCGAGTTCAAAGCGGGCGCGGCCCTGGGCGTAAACGACGTGCTGGGCGTGTTCGTCGGGACAGGCATCGGCGGCGGATTGATAGTAAACGGCGCACTCTTTCGAGGCTTCAACAAGGGCGCCGGCGAAGTAGGCCACATAATCGTCAAGACGGGCGGCCCGCGTTGCGGCTGCGGCAACCGTGGCTGCCTTGAAGCTCTCGCCAGCCGCACCGCGATCACTCGCGACATCCGAAAAGCGATCAAGCGGGGACATCGCAGCGTTGTTGCAAAACGACTGAGGCAAGAAACCGACCTGCTATCCGGGAAAGATCTGAAATCGGCTTATGACTCCGGCGATGAGCTTGTAAGGAAGACAGTTCATCGGGCGGCCACGTTTATCGGCATCGGCATTGGGAGCCTGCTCAATGTGGTCGGCTCGGAGATGGTAGTGCTCGGCGGAGGTGTCGTCGAAGCATTCGGAGAGGACTTCATCGATCGCATCGAGCGGGCGGCTCGTGACATTGCGTTCGAGATCAACACAAAGAATGTGAAGATAATCGGCGCCGGGCTGGGCGACGACGCCGGAGTGATCGGAGCTGGTATGCTCGCGCGAGAGGCGCTAGCTGACGCGCGCCTCGGTTAGTAGATGCTTGGGCGGAACCCTCAGGTCGCTCACCAATCTAATCCACGACATCACCTTCAATATGTAATAGCTGACATCAACTTCCCACCAGTAGAAGCCCTGCTTCACAGACGACATGTAGTGATGATGATTGTTGTGCCAGCCTTCGCCGCAGGTCCACAAAGCGATCAAGAAGTTGTTACGGCTTTGATCCGTTGTCGCGAACCTTCGGCTGCCCCAGATGTGCGATAGCGAGTTGACCGAGAACGTCCCGTGATACAAAACAACAGTACTGACGAAGAAGCCCCATACCAGCCACTGCCCTCCGCCCAACACGAACAAAAGCACCGCCAGCGCGATTGGGGGAACGAGGTGAAACTTGTTAAGCCATCGCAGCTCAGGGTAGCGCGCGAAGTCTTTGATCGCGTCCCATTCAGTAGGGTCGAACTTGGGGCTGGCTATCCAGCCGATGTGCGACCACCAGAATCCTTCTTGCACCGGCGAGTGAATGTCACCTTCCTGGTCGCTGTACTTGTGATGCCTGCGGTGATGCGCGGCCCACCACAGCGGACCCTTTTGAACTGCCATCGTGCCCAGCAACGCTAACACAAATTGGAAGCCGCGACTGGTCTTGAATGTGCGATGCGCAAAATAGCGATGATAGCCGGCCGTCAGCGCGAACATGCGCAGCGCATAGAGGCCAATGCAAACCAGCACCGCCGGAAGACTGATCCCTACGAACACCACTGCGACACACGCGAGATGCATCAATACGAACGGTATGAGCTTGGCTGACTTCTTGATTCTTGGGTTAACACTCGGGGCAGCCTTTCGATGCTCGCGAGGTTCTTCGGCGAGCGGTAGGTGGGTGTCGAACTTTTTAGTAAATGGTAATTCTTTCGTCCGGGTCGAAGGCGGTACTGTCTTTATCTCGATCATCAGCTCTCCTGGGGCCGTAGTATCTTAGCAACTCTTGAGGCCGACCGGAAGGTCAAATGACTACGGGTCAAATGACTACAGACACTGGTGGAACTATCGCCAGTCAGCGGCGTTTGAACCTATCCAAACAGACTCATTAGTTGTGCTATTGAGCAAGAGAACCTGATTAAGGGAGAGGTAGCGCAGCAAGCTACCATAAACGAAAATGGCCTTATTCGAACAAGTAGCCGGGATTTGCAAGCACACGTGGGAATGCAAACAATGCCACCAACATATCGCAGAGGAGCGCACCGTCGCCTACCACTTAATCGACGGCGTTTTGTATGGTTGGTGTGAGTCCTGCTTCAGCCAGCGTGCCCTATTAAGCAAAAGCTAAGCAAAGCGGCCGCCTAATGCGTGGACCTAAGCCAGGGCAGCAGCAATGAATCAGGTTGGTCCAATCGCACGCGGTCGCGCCTGCCTCTGATCAGATAAACAAGCCAGTCAGACCTATCCATTTCCGCAAACATCTCTGAAAGTGGCGGGCGCGTCAGACTTTCGCGCGTACCCACTCGCGAAGCGGTGGGTATGAACTCCACGCAACGCGAAAACCTGACGCGCACCCCTGAAAGTGCCTGCCTTGACTCGGTCATAGTTAGGCTGTACGTTACAGTCGAGCACTCGCAGGAGGACGCGTGGAGACGGCAAAGGGTAAGACCCGCGAAGAAATCATCAACCGGCTCGCCGACCGAATAGACAGCTTCGAAAAATACACCCGTCCGCACTCTCGACTGATAGCCGAGCTTGCCACCCATCTGGCTCGCAGATTCGGACTCACGGCGCCCGACGTTGACGCGATCGCTGAAGCCGGCATGCTCCACGACATCGGCTTATATGCGATGTCTCCCACTCCCACTTACCTTTCGCTTCCGCGCCCGCTGACCTTCGAAGCGCGCCTTGACGTGTGGAGGCATCCGGTCATCGGCGAGCAGCAAATGCAAAAACGCGATGCTATGCGTCACGCGCAGTTGCTCGTGCGTTGGCATCACGAGTGGTGGAACGGATCGGGCTATCCTGACATGCTCGCGTTCGAAGACATTCCCATCGGCGCGCGAATTCTGCGAGCGGTTGAGCTCTACGCGGCTTTGCTTTCCGATCGACCCTATCGCGCCGCGCTCGACGAGCAGCAAGCCCTCGAAGCGCTCACATCATCGGCCGGCATAGAGTGCGATCCGTACGTAGTCACAGCGCTGCTGGCGTTGCTGAATGAGTTGCGCGAGCCGCTCCCCGCGCACGGCGTCGAGGCGGCTACAAGCGAGACCGGGCGGTCGCCCCTTCCTGATCAACCCGCCACTGTGGAATCGCCCGCTGCTGAATCATTGGCTTCGGTGTTGATTGCGCCCGAGCCCTCAAGCGATCTGACCGTCGCTGACCCGATCTCCGGCGCCGGCATCAACTCCGACTCGCATTCTGTCGAACCGACGAGCGCCGGTGTGCAAGCGATCGCTAACACGACTCACGTGCGAAGCGAATACCACCCGTCCGAGCCAACACTCGGCGGCACGCATACCACGGAGATCGTTACGCCAACCGGGCCGGCAGATCGCGAGACACCTCGTGCTCTTCCTCCATGCGAGATGCTGTTGTCGCGCGCGCGATCAATTGATGCTGCCGGGCGCGATTCGCCGCGATGGGGCGGGTGGCAAGGATCTCACTACAACAAGAAAACGCTCCTAGGATTTCAGGCAAGCGTGCTGCAACAGATCGAGTTTCGCTCGATCGCGATTCCCTTCTGGAACCAGGCGCGGTTGGACTGGTACCTGAAAGCGTGGGGCAAGCTCATCTTTGTGAACGATCCACGCGCTTGGGCCGGAACTGTCGCGCAAGCGACGGTCGAAGCCACCGAACCGCTCGGCGAAGACACCATCGCTCGCATACTTGAAGACGTTTACGTTCCGCGAGTGAGACTGGCGAACCCCGGCTTGCGGCGCTGGTTCAGCGAGACCGACGCGTGGTGGATGGACAATCTGCGAAGCAATATCGACTTATTGGATGATCAGCTCACGCGCGCGCAGGCTTTGACTCTCGGGTTTCACACTGGAGACTACGCGCTTTCGTTTGATCAAGAGACTCTCGATCTCAGGCGCCCGCTCACGACGGTGTTCTGGCGATTGGCCGGCCGCGCTTTCGCGGGTCCTGCGGGTCAACCACAGAATCGCAGCTTCAATCAGCCGGCCGAGGACTTCATTAAGCGCGCGCGAGCGGACCTGCTTTACCTGAGCTTGCCTCCCTCACATCACGATCGCGGAGGCGCGGAAGCAAGATCGGAGTGGCGCGAGTCGTGGATTAGCGGGTCGACGCCTGATGAAGCGGATCGCGGAACCAGGCTCGCGACGGCCCCTCAGTCGAAGCAATCATATCTCGCGTCGATCGACCGGCTGTTGAGACTCGCCCCGCACTTCAAGACCTGGGCGATCGAGTATCAGGAACTAGGATTAGCGACGACGTCCCTCGACATAATTGACCTGATCAAAGAATACCGGCCGGTGAGCACGACCTATTCAAAAGATGTGACTGAAGTGGCAGGCGGCCAGCGAAGCCACATCATCGTCGGCGAAAAGAAATCCGCACGTTAGCCTCTGAAGACCATTGCGTACCGCCATCGCCTTTACATCGAGCGCTCGACTGGGTCTGCGCCAGCCAGTCCCCATCTAGTCAAAACAAGAAAGGCAACCCGACGCGCGCGCCCTGCGTTTATCTAATTGGTCATCCACAGGTGGATGAGACACGGGGTTTTCGACTAACATTAGCTCAGTGCAAAACGGATGAAGGAGGAGTTGACTATGTATAGGGTCTCAGCCAAACAGTTAGTTTCGGTAGCGTTGTTCTCAGCCTTGATGGCTGGCGTCATCGTCGCTTGCGCTCAGCGCGCGCTCGAGCGCCGTCCGGTGGCTGTTGAACTCACTGCCATCGCGGACCCCACGGTTGCGAGCGACGAACAGAACAACATCGAGATCTATCGGGCTGTGAGTCCCGGCGTCGTCAACATCACGAATCGCGGCTATCAGGAAGGCTTCTGGGGTGCGTTACCTTCCGAGGGGAGCGGCTCAGGTTCGATCATCGACGAGCGCGGATATATCCTGACCAACTTCCACGTGATCCAGGGCGCGACGCAGCTCGAGGTCCAGGTCGAGAACGAGAAGTTTTCCGGGAAGGTCGTCGGCACCGATAGAGATGACGATCTGGCGGTGATCCAGATTGATCCGCGCGGCCAGCGTTTGACTGTGGTCAAGCTTGGATCATCACAGGGGCTTGACGTCGGACAGAAAGTGCTGGCTATCGGAAACCCGTTCGGGCTTCAACGAACCTTGACCACCGGGATCATCAGCGGGCTTCAAAGACCGCTCCGCGATCCGGTTGCGCGACGCATCATCAATGGAGCTATTCAAACCGATGCCGCAATCAACCCTGGCAATTCCGGAGGACCGCTTCTGAACGCGAAGGGCGAGATGATTGGCATCAATACCGCAATTCAACCGAACGCCGGCGGCGGTTCGATCGGCATTGGGTTCGCCGTGCCAGTGGACCTGGCGAAGCGGATCATTCCGGAGATCATAAGCAAAGGATACGTGTCGCGTCCGTGGTTGGGGGTTTCTACCATGCCTTTGGACCGGCGCATCGCGCGCGCCTTCGGGCTGCCAGTCGAAGAAGGCATCATTGTTGGTGAGGTATACCGTGGCAGCGGCGCGGCAGCGGCGGGGCTTCGCGCGGCGACGGTGCGCGACACGATCTATGGTATCTCGCTTCAGCAACTAGGCGATGTGATGCTGGCGGTCGGTGGCCGGAAGGTCGCGAACACCGACGATCTTCAGAATGCGCTTCAAGATAAGAAGCCAGGCGAGACGGTCGACGTGGAGATTCTCAGAGGCGGTCAAAGGATTACCGTGCCCGTGCGCTTGAGCGAGCGTCCGCCGGAATTGAGATAGAGAGTCGAGACGACGAGGTGGGTCTTCGCCTTTTTCTCAGCTACTCGCTGCGCCGTCAGCGAGTGCCGCTCGGCTGCTGTCTGGTCTCGCGCTGCTGGCGCCGATACTCTTCGACCGCAGCGTCGTGCTCGGCGGCTGTGCGTGAGAACTTATGCCGGCCGCCGGTCCCGTTCACCACAAAATACAAGTCATCGGTGTTGGCGGGATGGAGCACCGCTTCCAATGAGGCCCGTCCCGGGGAGGCAATCGGACCGGGAGGCAGCCCGCCTACCAGGTAGGTGTTGTACGGCGAAGGACGATCTCGATACCGTCGCTGGTTTGGGTTGCCGTCGTAGTCACCCGCCAGTATCGCGGCGTAGATGAAAGTTGGATCGCTCGCTAACGGCATCCCGAGCTTAAGCCGGTTGAAAAAGACTGAAGCGATATGCGGTCGTTCGTCGGGAACCTTCGCTTCTTTTTCGATGATCGAAGCGAGAGTGACGACTTGATGCACGGTCAGGCCTAGCTGGCTCGCTCGCATTGACCACTCAGGTGTGAACACTTCATCAAAACGATTGACCATCGTTTGAATCAGATCCTCCGGCGTCGTCTTCGAGTTGTAGTTGTAGGTGTCGGGGAACAGATAGCCTTCCAGGTTGCGGGCCGCGGGCGCGATTCGCTTTATGGGAGTCTGGTCTTCCATCAAACGAAGAAACTCCTCGGCGGTGGCGTTGCCGGTCTTTGTAGCGAAGGCTTCAGCAATCTCAAACCGATTGAAGCCTTCGGGTATCGTCACCCGTTCGAGATAGACCTCGCCCCGGCGAATCTTCTCGATGGCTTGAAGGGGTGAGATTGGCGAGGGAAACTTGTAGTCGCCGGCCTTCAAGTTGCTCCCTCGGCCGGTGATCCGCAGATAAATCTTTAGCGCGAGCGGATGGGGCACCATTCCAGCCTCAGCCAGGCGGGCAACGATTGCTTGTGTTCCAGCGCCCTGGTCGATGGTGACTATCCCGTCCGGTTGGTGTTCGACAGGAGTCGTCGAGGTTTTCCACACCCACGCGGCAAATGCTCCGCCCGCGAGAACGACGATGAAGAGCAGCGCGATTAAGCGTCGAAGCGGTCGCCGACGAGAAGAAGTCATGTGAGGCTCAGAGAAAGTTCATACCTGGTTTGGGCTGAATCTAGTTCTTCGGTTTCGTTGCCGACAAGTAGTCCTGCAGGATTATCATGGCTGCGAACTCGTCCGATCGAGCGCGCCGTTTGCTCTTCGCGAAGCCGCGCTCAATCATCATCTGTTCCGCTTCATAACTGGTCAGCCGCTCGTCTTGCGCAAAAACCGCGACGTCCAGTTGGGCTCTCAGGGTTTCAATGAATCGCAACGCGGCAGCGGCGACGTCGCCTACGGTGCCATCCATTCTTAGGGGCAGCCCGACGACCACCGCTTCGGCTTCGAGGTCCTCAACGAGGAATTTCAGCCGTGCAATGGCGCGTTTGTTGCTCGATCTGCGAATAGTCTCGACCGGACGCACAGTCATGCCCAGCGCATCCGAAATTGCCGTTCCTATGTTCTTAGTTCCAAGGTCAATGGCAAGCACACGCATTAAGGGAAGTATAGGAAAGCGAAGCGCAAAGGGCAAAGGGCAAAGAGACAAAGACCAAAGAGCACCGTCCCGCTTTGCTCTTCGCCCTTTGCTCCTTGCCCTTATCCTTGCGCCGAGCATTTCTCACAGGTTAATATAGGTTCTGCCAAAAGCCCACTAAGGAGTATCAGATGCGGTTCAAGACCAAGATAGCCATCGTCGTCTTTTCTACGATTATTGCCTTCTACGCTATCGTCGGCAGCTTCATGTCGAAGTCGGGCCAGGTGGTCGCCCGCGGAAGCCAGTACGGCCAGCTTCAGATTTTTGACGAAGTGCTCAGCCACATCATTCGCGACTACGTCGATCAACCCGATCTGGAGAAAGTCAGGATCGGCAGCCTGCGTGGACTCGCCGAAGGGCTCGATCCATACAGCGCCTATCTGACGCCGGAACAGGTAAAGCAATACGATCCGAAGGCCAATCGCGCGGAGACCGGGCTGTTGCTCTCGAAGGTGGGTGGGTACGCCTACACGGTGGCAGTGCTTAAGGGCTCGCCTGCTGAGCAGGCTGGGATACGATCAGGCGATTTCATCGAGTATGTAGGGAAAGTCCCGTCGCGTGACTTGAGCCTGTATGACATCGAACAACTCTTGAGCGGTCAAGCCGGATCTACCGCCGAGGTTCGAATCCTTCACCAGGGACAATCGCGAAAGGTATCGCTCGCGCGCGCAAAGCTCGCTCAACCTGCGATCGAGTCGCGTATCGAGGAGCCGGGCGTCGGCTACATAAAGATCACTACGCTGGCGGATGGCAAAGCGTCCGAAGTCAAAACGGTGTTGAGCGATTTGATGTCAAAGGGCGCTCAGAAGATAGTGCTCGACCTGCGTGGGACCGCCAACGGCAAGATTCAAGAAGGAGTGGCGGTGGCCAACTTGTTCGCGGGTTCGGGGACGCTCGCCAGAGTTCTGGGCAAGGGAGAGAAAGAGACCGACACATTCACCGCCGATGCAAGCAAAGTTGTGTTCAACGGGCCGCTCACGGTCGTGATCGATCGCAGCACGGCCGGGCCTGCTGAAATCATCGCCGCCGCGGTGCGGGACCAAAAGCGCGGTGAGCTTGTTGGCGAGCGAACTTTTGGAACCGGATCTGAGCAGCAACTATTCCGGCTGTCAGATGAGGGCGCGTTGCTTATTACCACCGCGAAATACGCTCCGGCCACTGGCAAGGCGTTCATGGAAGAACCCGTAAACCCGACGGTAAAAGTTGACCGACCCGTCGAAGCTGAAGTCATCCTGCCTGCAGGCGACGACGATGACGATAGTGAGGAGAAGCCCGACCAGCAACAGCCCCAGGTGACGCCTCCAAAACCTGCTCAGCCAGTCGAGGACGTTCAGCTCAAGAAGGCCTTTGAGATAATCAAGCAAACACCGCTCAAGGCCCAGGCTGCGCAGAAACGCGCTGTGCTCAAGGTCGCTCCGATTCCTGCCAGGGCAGCCCAAGATGTTCGGATTTCGACTTAGTGTGAAGTTCGGGCGAAAAAGATAGCTTTGAAAAGCCGCTTCTCGCGAAGCGGCTTTCTTATTTAGTACTGAGTCCGCTTACCCTCTGAGCGTATTCCTCAAAACGAACCAGATGTTTGCAGGACGCTCCGCCAGCCGCCTCATGAAATAAGGATACCAATAACGGCCATACGGAACATAGACTCGCATGCGATAGCCTTCCTGCACGAGTTTCTGCTGAAGATCGCGCCGTATGCCGTACAGCATTTGAAACTCGAATTTGTCCGGCCCTATCCCACGCTCTTTCGCAAACTCCTTGGTCGCCTCAATCATCTTCACGTCATGAGTCGCTATTCCGTGATAGATGCCCGAAGGCAGCAGCCGTTCCATGAGCTTGACGAAGTTTGCATCAACGTCCGCCTTCTTTGGAAATGCGGCCTCGGGAGGCTCCTTGTAGGCACCCTTGCATAGCCGAATCCTCGCGCCGACCTTCAGCAGTTCTTCGACGTCCCTCTCGCTGCGATACAAATAGGCTTGAATGACGATGCCGACGTTCTCGAATTCACTCCTTAGCCTCTTGAATACCTGGAGCGTTGCGTCGGTCTTGGTCGAGTCTTCCATATCGATGCGAACGAAGTTGTTGTAACGGAGCCCCGTCTCAACAATCGCGCGTGTGTTCGAGTAACACAGCTCGTGGCTGACATCGAGGCCAAGCTGAGTAAGCTTGACCGACACGTTCGAGTCGAGCTTGCTGCTGTTTATGCTCTCGAGCACGTGGGTGTACTCGTCCACTTCCCTGCGGGTTTCAGCTTCGGCGGTGATCGACTCGCCGAGATGATCGAAGGAAGCGCTGATCCCCTTGCGGTTGAGTTGGCGAATAGCTTCGACAGCATCGGCCAAATCTTCCCCGGCGACAAATCTCCGAGTCACGTTGTTGAAGGATCGGAAGCGAGTGAGGAACTTCTTGAAGCCTTCGCTTCCGGAGAGATGTAGCAGCGCCGATTTCGTTATCACGTTTTGCAAGCCCGCTTCAGGAGCAGACTAACGAGAATAAAGCACAGGCATATACCAAATCAACCGGTGCGAAACCACAAGTCAGAATCCCGATGCGAAGCTGAATCATCAACGGCGTACCTTTGCAAATCGCTCCCCCAGAAAAAAAACCGTTGACTCTCGATAACGGCTTGCGTATACTGGCGGTTCTGAAATTGAAAACGGTTTTCAATTCCGCTCAGTTGGTGAGGGCAGGTAAGAATTATGGTCTCCAGCAAAGTTCCTTCACGAAGCTTTTGGCATCAGGTCTCAATTGCAGTTTTCCCTCTGGCGGCTTTCATCCTGGCAAACTCGATAAGCGTCATAGGACAGGCAAAAAGCGCAAGTGTTTCCGGGCAGGTATCGGACCAGAGTGGCGCTGCGATCAGCGGCGCCTCAGCAAGGCTGTGGCAGCACTCAACGGGCTTTGATCAAATTGCCAAAACGGATAACAGCGGTCTGTTTCTCTTTCGCGATGTCTTAGGCGGCAGGTACAACCTCAGCGTCAGCAGCAGTGGGTTCTCTGCTCTCACGCGAGAGATTGTTGTCTCAGCCGGCGGGACCGATAGCGCGGACTTCGTGCTTCACCCCGCGGCGCTCGCAGAAGAGATGGTAATCTCGGTCAATCGCATCGCGGAAACACCGGAGGTTCTGGAGCGGATACCCGGCTCAGTAGACGTAATCGACAAAAAGATGCTCGAAACGAGCCGGGCTTTCACTTTTACAGAAGCACTGCGCAAAGTGGCGGGCGTTCAGGTGCGCGACGAAGAAGGCTTCGGACTGCGGCCCAACATTGGTATTCGCGGGTTGAACCCCACCCGCTCCACCAAGGTGCTGTTGCTGGAAGATGGCATACCGCTCACCTACGCGCCTTATGGCGACAATGCCTCTTATTACCATCCGCCAATTGATCGCTTCGAAAGCCTGGAGGTGTTGAAGGGCTCAGGGCAGATCCTTTACGGCCCGAGCACGGTCGGCGGAGTCATCAACTACATTACGCCCACACCGCCGCAAAAGCCTTCAGGTTACGTGACGTTAATCGGAGGAAACCGCGACTACCTAAACGGCCACATTAACTATGGTGGGACCTGGAACGGCACGGGCCTCTTGTTCGACTACACGCACAAGCAAGGCCGTGGCTCGCGCGAGAACACTCGCTCCAGCCTGAACGACTTAAACTTCAAGGCGCTCGCCGCCATTGGATCGAGACAGGCATTGACGTTGAAGGCGAATTACTACGGCGAAGATTCGAACGTCACTTATTCGGGCCTGAGGGAGGATGAGTACCGGGCCAACCCGCGCCAGAATCCTTTCAGAAACGATTTCTTCTACGGCGATCGTTATGGCGCATCTGCCAGCCACGCTGTCATCTTCAACAACAACCTGGCGCTCACTACCAATGCTTACGGGCAAATCTTCCAGCGCCACTGGTGGCGGCAATCGAGCAATTCCAATCAGCGGCCAAACGACTCGGCGGACCCAGCCTGCGGCGACATGGCTAACCTCAACACTACCTGCGGCAACGAAGGCCGTTTGCGTAAGTATTACGTCTGGGGGGTGGAGCCACGCTTGCGCGCAAGCCACCGTCTGTTCGGCCTGAGAAACGAAGCTGATTTCGGTTTCCGGATGCACTTCGAGACTCAGGACCGGCGGCAGGAGAATGGCAACCGGCCAACGTCGCGCACTGGAGTCATCGTAGAAGATAACGAACGTAAGAATCAGGCTTATTCCGGTTTCGTGCAGAACCGCTTTCAATGGAGAGACTGGACAATAACGCCGGGAATCCGACTGGAGCATATCAAGTACGAACGCACCAACAGGCTCGCGAACAATGGCGCTGGAATTGCCGGCAAGACGGACCTGACACAACTTGTTCCCGGTCTCGGCGTCTCCTACAGTCCTCGGCCAGGTACGACATTTTTTGGCGGCGTTCATCGCGGGTTCGCTCCGCCGCGCACCGAAGACATTATCAGCAACACCACAGGCGGCAGCGTAGACCTCGATCCCGAACTGAGCTGGAACTACGAAATCGGCGCGCGGGCTCTGGTCCATCCAGGCGTGAGAGTCGAGGCAACTTTCTTCCGCATGGATTATGAAAATCAAATCATCCCCGCGAGCCTTGCGGGTGGGATTGGCGCGGCGCTAACCAACGGCGGTGAAACACTGCATCAAGGAGCGGAGTTGACGGCGCGGGTAGATTCAGGGACCATCTTCAAGTCGAAACACAACTTTTACGCTCGCACGGCATACACATATCTGCCACTAGTCCGGTTCGACGGTAAACGCTTCAGCAATGTGCCCGGGTTTGTCAGCGTAGACATCACTGCCAACCGGTTGCCTTATGCGCCCAGGCACTTGCTGAACTTCAGCGTGGGCTACTCGAATCCAGCAGGCATAGACGCGCTGGTAGAAGCCGTTGGGGTGAGCGAGCAATTCGGCGATGATCTCAACACGATAACGCCCACCTCGGATGGTCAGCGCGGATTGATCCCAGGCTACACGGTATGGAACTCGACGGTAAATTACAAAGTCGAGGCTATGCGGGCGACCTTCTTTTTTACGGTTAAGAACCTGCTCGATAGCACCTTCATTGTGGATCGTGCGCGAGGCATTTTGCCCAGCAGTCCGAGGATGGCGCAGGCAGGACTGAAGTTCTACTTTTAACTTCATCAATGTTTTGTTCACCAAACCCAGCACCACTCTGTGGGGCCTGATTTGCCACAAATAGAAGATGCTCGTTAGTCCTCAAAGAAAGCTGAAGCCGCTGCCGGTCCCCTCACAAACCCACTTGCTCTCTTCACGGACGCGCCAACGATTTGCCAGTTCAATCCGCGAGTGTATAATCCTGATGATTCCAGCCGGAGTTTTATGGAACGTGAAGAGAAACAGATATTCCAAGAGCATCTCAAGCGCGCCGGGCTTAAGCGAACGAGTCAGCGCGATTTGATTTTGGATGTGTTTCTGGATACCGAAGGGCACGTTTCCAGCGAGGATCTGTACTCCCTCATCAAGGCCAGAGACCCGTCGGTCGGATTCACCACCGTGTATCGCACACTGAAGCTCTTCAAGGAGTGTGGCCTTGCTCGCGAGCTCGAGTTCCACGACGGGCGGATGCTCTACGAGCACGACTACAAGCACACTCACCATGACCACCTGATCTGTACGGGCTGCGGCGCTTTGATCGAATTCTACAGCGAACAGATCGAGCAACTGCAAGATGAGATCGTCCGCCATTACCGATTCAAGCCGCTTCATCACAGCCATCGAATATTCGGAATCTGCTCGGACTGCCAGAAAGCTCAAAAAGCCGCCGCAGCGAAGGCCAAGGCTTCCTCCAAATAGAAGACGCCCTTTTACGCTCTTCCCTTCCCTATCAAAGCCGGTTCGCTTAACGAGTTGCTCAGCTTCATCGCTCGAATCTATTATCAACTCATCCGTGAGAACACTGATGCCTCTCGCCAATGACCGCCAGTCCGCTCTCGATCCGTGCAGGCCGCTGGTCATCGCCCATCGCGGAGCCTCAGGCCTCGCGCCTGAGAACACGGTGGCCGCGTTCAAGCTCGCCGTAGCGCTCGGCGCGGACGGTGTCGAGATGGACGTTCAGTTGTCGTCGGACGGGACTCCCGTAGTCATACACGATGCGCGGGTCAATCGCACGACTGACGGCTCGGGTAATGTCGCGCGTCTCACGCTCGCTCAGCTCCAGGATCTCGACGCCGGCAGTTGGTTCGAGCGCCGGCTGAGTATGCGGCCTCGCGTTCGCGCGATGGTCCGGCGCTTCTCAGCCGAGACGGGTGATTCGTTCCGGACTTTCTCGCGTGAGCCGGTTCCCACGCTCGAAGTTGTACTCTCGCTGCTGGCGCCGGCTGGGCTTGGACGAATATACGTCGAGCTGAAAGGCGGCCCGGCAAAAAGACGAGCTTTGCTTGAAGCCGTTCTCTCGGTGGTGCGAGCGCTTCGACTCGAGCGCAACGTAACGCTGTTGTCCTTCGACCACGCGATCGTTCGCAGCGCGAAAGAGATTGCCGGCGATATTCGAACCGCGGCTACGTTTCCGGCGAAAGGCCGCAGGCTCATCTCGACTCGTTCCATCGTACGCGCTGCCGAGAGCGCAGGCGTCGATGAGGTCGCGCTTCATTTCGGGCTCGCGTCGAGGCGCGCTGTAGACGCTTTGCACGAGCGCGGCATATCCGTTTCGGCTTGGACCGCGAACAGCAAGCTGGCGATGAGGCGGCTCGCCGCGTGCGGAGTTGATTCAATCATGACAAACTTCCCCAATCGGTTGCGCGGCGTTCTTGATTCGCTTTCGCCGGGTCCAATATCGGTGTTGAGCCGGCGACGCCGTGGGCGCGAGTAACGATGATGAAGAGCGCAGCGGTACCGAACGAAACCCATATGCTTGCCTCAGTCGGAGATCCGGTCTCGCGGCCCGGTCATTCTATGGAGTCCCAGAGGTTCGTTTCGCGGCCCCAGTTCACGGTGCGCCACACAGCAACGGACAATTGCGAGTTTGAGCCGCACTCTCACTCAGCGTTCACCATTACGGCGGTGCTTGCGGGACGGATCCAGGCGACAATCGGCGAGGGCACTTTTGAGTTGTCGGCCGGCGAAGCAGCTTTGACCAACGTTGGTCAGAACCACTCCGCGCGCGCTTCGGAGGTCGAGTTTGTTTCTATTGGAGTAGGCCCGGTTTTGGTGAACGAGCTGGTCGCCGAAATCGGTCTCACGCGCACAACCGCGGACATAGTTTTTCGCGCAAGCGTGGTTACAGACCAGACCATAACGCAAACGGCCGGGTTGATAGCGACCGAAATATCCGACGAGCGGTGGGGACACGACGAGATGCTCAACGCGCTGGTGCGTCAGCTCGTCATTCACCTATTGCGCTCGCATCTCACCGTAAGAATGTCGGAGCAGATCGAGCTTTCGCGCGCCGGACCGGTTGACCGGCGGCTGCGCCGCGCGATCGAGTTCATGCACGATAACTTCGGGCGCGAGCTTGCGGTCGAGGAGATAGCTTCGGCAGCGTACCTTTCGGAGTATCATTTCGCGCGGCTGTTCAAGCAGATTACCCGGGTTACGCCGCACGTCTATCTTGCGAACCTGCGGTTGGAGCGTGCGCGAAAACTGCTTGCGGAGACCGCGCTTCCCATAAGCGAGATTGCTGCGATGGTCGGCTATCAAAGTCAAAGCCACTTTTCGAAGATGTTCAAGTCGGTTGCCGGCCTCGCCCCCCGGGCGTACCGGGATGCCGCAAAGTAGCGCGATCTCTTTGTCGTAGGCTGAACCCGACCGATATCAATAGATCACAGGTGAGGTACTCAAGATGATTCGTCCTTTCAACTATTCAGGAATCACTCGCGACGCGGACGGCATAGCTCATTACGACGACCGGCCAAACTCGCTGGTCGAGATGCTGCGAGCCACTGTCGACAAGTCTCCGGATCACGAAGCCCTCGTGGAACTGGGGGGCGAGCGAGTCAACTATCGCCAGCTCTGGGATCGCTCGGCGCGGGTTGCGGGTGGCTTAAAGTGCGCGGGTATCAATCGAGGCGATCGGGTCGCGATTCGACTTTGCAACGGGCTCGACTGGTGCCTGGCGTTCTTTGGAGTCCAGATGGCCGGCGCCATCGCCGTTCCCGTCAACACCAGATTCAGCGAGTCCGAAGTCGAGTACGTTGTGAGTGATTCAGGTTCTCTCTTCTCGTTCCTGCCAGGGCAGCCGTTGCCGGATGGCGAGCCCTTCGCCGTCGAAGACCTGACCAAGAGCGATCTGGCCGCGATCTTCTACACCAGCGGCACCACTGGCTTTCCGAAGGGTGCGATGACCACGCACGAGAATTTTCTTGCGAACACCGAGAACTGCCGTCGCGTGGTGAAGCTCCCGGATGATGGCAGCCTACGAAATCTGGTATCGGTCCCGTTGTTCCACGTCACCGGTTGCAATAGCCAGTTGCTGCCGACCTGCGAATCCGGTGACGCGCTGGTGATCATGCCAGCCTTCGAAGTCCAGGCGTTCCTGCGAGCGATCCGTGACGAGCGGATCAACCTGCTCACCTCGGTTCCCGCTGTCTTCTGGCTTGCGATCAACCAACCGGACTTTCACGAGGTGGACGCAGCCAACATCCGCTGGGTGACATACGGTGGAGCGCCGATCGCGCCGGAGCTCGTTGCCCGAATCATGGAAGCGTTTCCAAACGCTCGCGTCGGAAACGGCTTTGGCCTGACAGAGACGTCCTCGGTTGCAACTTTCCTTCCTCACGAATACGCGCACGACCGGCCGGAGACCGTTGGCTTCGCCGCCCCGGTCGTGGACCTGGATGTTTTCGAGAAAGATCCCTCGACCGGGGCGGGCGAGTTACTCGTGCGCGGAGCCAACGTCGTGAAGGGCTACTGGAACAAACCGGAGGCGAGCTCCGAGACGTTCGTCAACGGCTGGCTGCACACAGGTGATATGGCGCGTCTGGATGAAGACGGCTTCGTGCAGATAGTTGATCGCAAGAAGGACATGATCTGTCGCGGCGGCGAGAATGTTTATTGCGTCGAAGTTGAGAACGCACTAGCTGCACATCCGGCGGTGTTCGAAGTAGCAGTGATCGGAGTAGCCGATTCGATGATGGGCGAGAAGGTCGGGGCAGTAATCGTCCCGCGCCCCGGACAAAAGGTTGACGTCGACGATCTGATCGCCTTCGCGCGCGACCATCTCGCGGATTTCAAAGTCCCACAGTTCGTGGCGATTCGCACGGAGCCAATGCCTCGCAATCCCGGGGGCAAGATGCTGAAGCCGGTGTTGAGAAGAGAGACTGAGTGGGGCAAGCCGCTGAGGTGAAGCAGATAATCGCAAAGCCGTGAGAGTCGTATTCGACACAAACATCCTGGTTGCCGCCGCGCGTTCGCGACAGGGCGCGAGTTTCGCGCTTATCGGTTCGATTCCCGCGGCAGAATTCCAGTTATGCCTATCAGTCGGGCTTTACGTCGAATGGCAGGCCGTGCTGACAAGAGATGAGAATCTGCCACCAGACCGCACAGCCGACGACGCGCTTGGGTTTCTTCGCTATCTCGCAAGTCAGGCGCATTTGCAGGAGATTCATTTCTTGTGGCGGCCGTTTCTTCCCGACGCTGATGATGACATGATATTGGAATTGGCTTTCGCTGCTGGTTGCCGCTATATTGTTACTCACAATGTGAAGGACTTTCAGGGCTCGGAGGAACTCGGCGTAACCGCCATAACTCCAGGCAATTTCCTGAACCTGATTCGGAGCCAACCATGAGCACGCTGACGATCGAACTACCGGATTCGCTGAAGCAGAGCATCGAAGAACTCGCTGCAAAAGAGGGCTATTCAGTGAGCCAGTTTTTGGCCAGCGCCGCCGGTGAAAAGCTGGCGGTGATGATGACGATGGACTATCTGCGCCGCGAAGCGGCTTCCGGGCGTCGCGAAGATTTCGAGCATTACATGAAAGCCGTACCAGACGTAGTCCCATCCGAAGACGACCGGCTCAACTAGAATCGTCGACAACGTACAAGCTCGCGGCGAACTATGTTTGACCATGATGAGAGAAGACGCCATTACGCTCTATTCCTTCGGGTACTGGGGGTGGGGCACCTCGACAGATTACCTTGTCCAGGCTTTCGATGCCCTTGAGCGAAGTCGAGGCTTCAATCCGCCAGTTCTCGTAGACGTTCGGATTTCCCGTAGTGTTAGAGCACCGGGTTTCAATAACCGTGCGCTCGAAAAGCTCGTAGGAAAGGAACGCTACGTTCATATGCCCGAACTGGGAAACCGAGCCGTGATAGAGAACACCGGGGAGAAGGTTACGATCGCAGATCCGGCCGCTGCGGGATCTCTGCTCAACCTGGCCATCAGTGAGCGCAGTAGAAGACGTCGAATCGTGTTTTTCTGCGCCTGCGCCTACCAAGTGAAGGATGGAAATCCATTCTGTCATCGATACGAAGTCGGCTCACTCCTTCTAAAGCAATCTCAAGAACGGAATCAACCGATCGTTGTTACTGAATGGCCGGGCACCGAACCCCAGATAATCACGCTGACAATCTCTTCTGAAGTTCTCAAGAAACTGCGCCGCGGAATGAAATCAATACCTCTTCCGAGGGATTTCGCTCTGGATCGCATTGCTTCCATCACATGGGGCTCTGTCGTCCATTGCTCGACGGATGGAGAGCCCTTCAATGCACGAGTCGGTCGCGCGAAGTGGAGTGCTAATGGCTGGTATTTGCCAGTCATCCATCTCCTTCGTAAAAATGACGCGGTGGCATCGCGGCCAGAGATGCGCGCTTGGGGTTTTCTCGAACGACGAACTTGAAAGATCCAACGAGCTAATCCAAAACTCACTCGCTTCGCAAAGCCAGCATCGGGTCTATCGACGTGACGCGACGCGCAGGCACAAAGCAGGCAGCCGCGGCGACTACCATCAACACCCCTGACACGGCAACAAACGTGATCGGATCAGTAGGCTCGACAGCAAACAACAGCGAGGACATGAGCCGGCCTAACAGCAGCGCTCCCGCTACGCCAATTGACAATCCCATCAGCACGAAGGTCATTCCCTGCCGCATCACCATACTGAGCACCCGGCCGGGCGTTGCCCCCAGAGCGAGCCGAATGCCAAGCTCGCGCCGGCGCTGGCTCACCGACAGCGCCATTACCCCAGCTATTCCCGCAGCGGTTATCACCAGAGCCAGCCCGGCAAACAGGGCCAGCAGCATCGCCGTCAACCGAGGCGAAGCGACTGCATCAGTCCGCACTTGCTCGAGCGTTTGAACTCGGTCAATCGCCGTCTCCGGATCAACCGCATAGATAGCCTCGCGCATCAGGCTCGTAATGCTCATCGGGTCGGCGGCGGTGCGCACCAGAAGGTTGTTTGCAAAGCCGTTCTGCGCGAGGGGAATGTATATTTCATCGGTCGGGTCGCGATCCAGCCCGTACTGCTTGACGTCGCTGACCACTCCGATGATGGTCACCCACGTTTGACCGCGATCGAAGCTGACTCGCCGGCCGATTGGGTCTTCATCGCTCCAGCGATGGCGAGCTGTCGATTGATTGATCACGGCCACGTTCAGCGACTTTTCGTTATCCGCCTCTTCAAAGGTTCGTCCCTTAACCAGAGCCAGGCGGATGGTCTCAAAATAGCCCGGGCTCGCCGAACGAAAATCGGCCTGAGGTGCAAGTTCCCCTTCAGGAATCGGGCGTCCTTCAATTTGAAAGCCCCTATTAAACGGACCGTTGGTGATGCCGAGTTGGTTCAAAGGATATGTGGACGCCAATCCCGCGGACTGCACGCCCGGTTGGGACCTCACCTTGTCGAGTAGCCGCTCGAACAGCGCCAGTGTCTTGTCCGGCGTATTGTATTTCGACCAGTTTGGACTGACTCTAATCGCCAACACTTTCTCGGGATCGAATCCGGGACTCACGCTCTGCAGCTTGATCAAGCTGCGAACCATCAGCCCAGCGCCGATAAGCAGCATGAACGACACCGCCACCTGCGCTACTATCAGAAGATTTCGAACACGCTGCCGGCTCGCGCTGGCGCTGGTGCGTCCGCCGCCCTCCTTCAACGCGTTGGTTAAGTTTTGATCCGAGGAGAACACGGGCACCAATCCGAACACCAGTCCGGTCACTACGGAAACCAGCAGCGTGAACAGCAACACGAGACCATCGATACGGATCTCGCCGGCGCGAGTAGTAAACCTGGCGGCGAAGTTTACGAGCAGGTGCAATCCTCCCGCCGCAAACAACAGCCCAAGTATGCCGCCGCCAAGCGAAAGCAGGGTGCTCTCGGTAAGCAGTTGCCTGATCAGACGGCCACGTCCTGCGCCCAGCGCCGCGCGAATCGCCATCTCGCGTTCTCGGCGCATCAGCCTGGCAAGAGTGAGATTAGCGACGTTCGCGCAGGCAATGAGCAGCACCAGACCGGCCGTCCCCAACAGGATCAAGAAAGTCGGCTTCGCTCGACGCGTCAGTTCTTCTTGAAGCGGAGACACGACTGCTCCGTATCCGCGATTAGTAGGATAGGAGTCCGCATACTGCTTCTGCAGGTTGGCGGCGATCGTGCTCAGATCAGCCTGAGCCTGAGCGACCGGGACATCGCGTTTGAGACGGCCGAACACGCTCATCATTCGCGCGTTCCGATTAGCCATGAACTGTTCGGAGGAGCGAGTCGGACACTGCGACGTGGGCATGTAGACGTCTTCCTCTACAGGGTACTGCGGTATTGGCGGCAGAACTCCGATAACGGTATGCGGGCGATTGTTCATCTGGAAAACCCTGCCCACGATTCCCGGATCGCCGCCGTGACTCTGTTGCCAGTACTTGTGGCTGAGCACCAAAACGGCGTCAGAGCCGTGCTCTTCATCACCGGGAACAAACGTCCTACCGACAATGGGAATCACGCCCAACACATCGAAGAAGTTTGCCGATACGACGCCGGTCTGGACGCGTTGCGGTTCGATGCCACCGAGAAGCGTAAAGCTCATCGTGTGGTGCTCAACAACCGCATCGAGTGTCTGATTCTGCTCGCGGTAATCGAGCACTTCCTTGACGGAGAATGGCAACTTAAGGACACCGGCAAGCGGAGCCTGCTGCTGGACGATCACAAGCTGGGTCCCATCCTTGTAAGGCAACGGCCGCATCAGCACGCCGTAGATCACACTGAAGATAGCGGTGTTCGCGCCGATGCCGAGTGCCAGGGTTAAAACGGCAACTACAGTGAACCCGGGGTTGCGCAGCAAAATGCGCGCGCCGTAACGAGTGTCCTGCATGAGCGACTCGATTGAGCCGCCGCTGCGCACATCCCGACACTCCTCTTTGAATTTTTCGACGCCGCCGAAGCTGCGCAAGGCCTCACGGCGAGCCGCGGCGTGGCTCATTCCACGCGCGACGTTTTTTTCGATCTCCAT
Organism: Acidobacteriota bacterium; assembly: GCA_038040445.1. Lineage (NCBI taxonomy): Bacteria > Pseudomonadati > Acidobacteriota > Blastocatellia > Candidatus Onstottus > Candidatus Onstottus frigus. The sequence goes on from JBBPIG010000011.1 coordinate 62,962, forward strand.
TTCGAGGTGGAAACGCAGTTCTGCGTCCATGTCGCGCTCCACTTCGTCCTTTGAGAAAAGCGAGCGCAGGGCGTCTGAGATCTTTCGGAACATAAGAACCATCCTCCGGCTTACCAGCACACAACGAGTAGCGAGAGTCAACTCAGTGGCCGCCCCGTCCGTTGAGTTGACTCAGAACTTGCGACTAGGTCGTTTGCAAGATGCGATCGACAGCCGCCGATAACCGTTCCCAGTTTTCAGTCTCCTCGGCAAGCTGCTTTTTTCCCGTGCGGGTAAGCTCGTAGTATTTCGCCTGCCTGTTGTTTTCAGAGCTTCCCCATTCGGCCTTTATCAAGCCCTGTTGCTCGAGCCGGTAAAGCGCCGGATACAGTGAGCCCTGGTTGATGACCAGCACTTCTTCCGAAACCTGCTGGATGCGCTGAGAAATGCCCCAGCCGTGCATCGGCCCAAGAGCCAGCGTCTTCAGGACGAGCATGTCGAGCGTGCCCTGTAAAAGGTCGGTTGCCTTTGCCATCGCGAGCCTCCTAGATAATCTACAGGACGGGATAATACGGGCCTCTCCTGTAGACTGTCAAGGGGAAAGTTTTATTGAGGCCTCCCGTCACGCCGCGCCGTTTTGAAACGAGGGCTGGACGGCCGGTTCAAACTTGCATTATTGTCTCCCAGACCAGTGGATGGAGTTACCTTCGCAACAGACTCTTAACAGCCTCGCGATGTAGATCATTCAATACCGGGCAATACCGGGCAATACCGGGCAATACCGGGCAATACCGGGCAATACCGGGATTGAGGAGTGATTCTTATGAACACTGATTCACGGCTTCGCACAAATCGCATCGACATCCGGAAGTATCTAACAGCGCTATTCATCCTCGCGCTCTTGATCTCAAGTTCAGCGGTTGCGCAGCAAAGCGAGTCGAAGCGGCCTCTGACGCATAACGACTACGATGGTTGGCGCGCGATTCAAGGTCAGTCCCTATCTCGCGACGGCAAGTTCGTAGTCTACGCGCTGGTGCCGCAGGACGGCGACGGCGAGGTAGTCGTGCGCAACCTGGCAACCGGAGCCGAGTGGCGGCATACGCGAGGCGCGCAGCCGGTGAATCCTCCGCAGCGGTCGCCTGAAGCCGAGCCCGCAGCCGGACCACCGCCGTTTGGCGGCCGTCCTGTTTTCACTGCCGACAGCCGCTTCGTTGCGTTCCAGATCCAACCGGCCAAAGCAGAGACCGAAAAGGCAAAGAAGGAAAAGAAGAAGCCTGAAGAGATGCCCAAGAACGCGATGGGCATTATGGATCTCCGCACCGGAGAGGTGACTCGCATCGATCGAGTGAAGAGTTTCCAGGTGCCCGAAGAAGGCGCGGGCGTTATGGCTTATCTGCTCGAAACGAAGCCCGAAGAGAAAAAGCCCGACGACAAAAAGCCTGACGCAGCGTCGGCTCCTCCGGCGAACAGAACGAGGAGAGACAATAAGAAGAAGGAATATGGTAGCGATCTCGTGCTTCGCATCTTGACCGACAAGAGCGAGCGGACCTTCTCCGATGTTCTCGAATACACGATAAGCAAGGATGCCAGGAACGTCGCCTTCACCGTATCGTCAAGAAAAGAAGAGACCAACGGCGCTTACGCAGTTGCGGCGGCTTCGACCGATGCGCCGGTCGCGCTGCTGATGGGCAAGGGTAAGTACTCAAAGCTCTCATGGGACGACAAGCAAACGCAGCTCGCCTTTCTCAGCGACCGCGATGACGCCGCCTCAGTTCAACCTCGACCGAAACTTTATCTTTGGGACCGCAAGAGCGCCGCTGCCGCCGAATTGGTTTCGACGGCAACTCCGAACTTCAGAGCCAACTACGTTATCAGCGACAAAGGCCAGATCAACTTCTCTCTCGACGGCGGCCGGGTCTTCTTTGGTGTAGCTCCAACAGTGGAGCCGGAGAAGGACGAGACCGAAGACGCGCCGGCCGACGACAAGGTCTCCGTAGACCTTTGGCACTGGAAAGATGACTACATCCAGCCCATGCAGAAGGTGCGCGCCGAACAAGAAAGGAACCGTTCATACCGCGCGGTATTCCACATCGGCGATAAGAAGTATGTTCAGTTGGGCGATGAAACTATGCCAGGCGTCAATCCGGCGAGTGACGGGCGATGGGCGTTGGGCTCCGACGATCGCCCATATCGCATCCTGGTTGGGTACGATGACGATGCTAATGCCGCGGACGTGTTTATCCTGAACACTGCCGACGGAAGCCGCAAGCCGATCATGAAGAAACACAGCCGGGGGTTCACCTGGTCCCCAGCCGGACGGTACGCGCTGTTTTACGACGGCAAGGACTGGAACACGCTCTCAATCCCCGACGGCAAGGTCGTTAACTTGACGCGAAACCTCGGCGTGAAGTTCTGGCGCGAAAACCACGACTCGCCAAGCACTCCGCCATCATATGGCAGCGCGGGTTGGACCTCCGATGACAAATACGTTCTGCTCTACGATCAGTACGACATCTGGCAGATTGCGCCCGACGGATCCGGCGCAAAGAACCTCACCGACGGCGCCGGCCGAAAGGAGAAGATTCAGTTTCGTTACGTCAAGCTCGATCCCCAGGAGAAGGGCATCGACTCGACGAAGCCGCTGCTGCTTAGAGCCGAGAATGAGTGGACGCGAGACTCGGGCTTCTACAGGGACAAGATCGATGGAGGAATGCCTGAGAAGTTGATGATGGCGGCGAAGAGTTTCAGCCCGCCTTCGAAAGCCAAAGATGCCGATGTGTATTTGCTCACTGCGTCAACTTTCAATGAGTTTCCCGACCTGTTGGTCACCTCGCCCAGCTTCAAGGAGTTAAAGAAGGTCAGCGACGCGAATCCGCAGAAGGCTCAGTTGCGATGGGGCAATTCGGAACTGGTCCGATTCAAGAACCTCGACGGCGTTCCGCTCTCAGCGATGCTGATTAAGCCTCCGAACTTCGACCCGAACAAGAAGTATCCGATGATGGTCTATATCTACGAAACGCTGTCGGAGAACGTCCATCGCTTCGTGGATCCGCGGCCCGGCCACAGCATCAATCCAGCGTTCTACGCGAGCAACGGCTATCTTGTGCTCGAGCCTGACATCGTCTACACGATCGGGCATCCCGGACAGAGCGCGCTCAACTGCGTGCTGCCGGCGATTCAATCCGTCGTCGATAAGGGCTTCGTCGACGAGAAGGCGATCGGCATCCAGGGCCACAGTTGGGGCGGTTACCAGATCGCTTATATGATCACCCAGACGACGCGTTTCAAAGCGGCTTCGGCAGGAGCGCCCGTCGCTAACATGACCAGCGCGTATAGTGGAATCCGATGGGGCACGGGGCTGCCGCGGCAGTTCCAATATGAACACACCCAGAGCCGTATCGGCGGAAACCTGTGGGAAGCGCCGATGCTGTACCTGGAGAACTCGCCGGTGTTCAAAGCCAATCGCGTGCAAACGCCGCTGCTGATGATTCACAACGACGCAGACGACGCTGTGCCCTGGTATCAAGGCATCGAGTACTATCTGGCGCTGCGGCGGCTGGGCAAAGAAGCGTATCTGTTCACCTACAACGGCGAACCTCACGGCTTGCGCAAGCGGCAAAACCAGAAAGACTACACGATGCGGTTGCAGCAGTTCTTCGATCACTTCTTGAAGGGGGCACCCGCGCCCGAATGGATGGTCAAGGGGATACCGTACCTTCAGAAAGACAAAGAGAAGGAGAAGTACAAAACGTCGGCGGACATGAAAGAGAGGGCGGGGAAGTGAAGCGGCAGTTTGCGATCTCCGTAAACTGCATTGAATCGCGCTGTATCTGGTGCTAGATTCAGCGCAGGATCTGATCAAGGAGTTTAAGCGACCATGGCAATAAGTCTAACTGAAGACATTCGCTCAGTAACTGACCTGAAGCGGAATGCACAGAAGATTCTCGACCACATGCACAAGACCGGCCGGCCCGTCATCCTGACGAAGAACGGTAAGGCGGATGCTGTCCTGCTCGATGCGAAGACCTTTGAGAAGCATCTGAAGGCGAGCAATCTGGCGAGACTGCTTGCTCCCGCTGAGGAAGACATCGCCGCCGGTCGCGAGAGTGAAATGGGGCAGTTTTTGCAAGAGTTCAAGCATGCCCACGGAATTCCAATATAAGGGTAATCCACGGATCGCGCTTGCTGGATATTACGTCGCTTGACCTTTGATTCACTTGCACACGTTTACCAAACGAAGCACTCACCGGAGAGAATACCGTGGTTAGTTTCATAGACGAAGCCGTCGAGCAATTCGCTCACGATCACACCAAGCCTGAATCTGATTTGTACGTTCGTTTGCGCGAAGAAACGTATCGCGACATGAACTGTCCGCAGATGCAGGTCGGCCGCATCGAAGGCCAATTCCTCAAGATGCTTGTGCGCTTGACTGGCGCGCGGCGGATTCTGGAGATCGGAATGTTCACCGGCTACAGCGCGCTGATGATGGCCGAGGGTCTCCCCGATGACGGACACCTGATCACTTGCGACGTCGACCCGAAGGCTGAAGCCATCGCGCGGCGCTACTTCAATGAGAGCCCTCACGGTCACAAGATCGAGATCCGAATAGGACCCGCGCTCGAGACGATAAAGACCTTGAGCGGTCCAATCGATATGGTCTTCATCGATGCCGACAAGGGCAACTACTCGAGCTACTACGAGGCGTGTCTTCCTTTGGTGAAGCCGGGCGGGTTGATTGTGGCCGACAATGTACTGTGGAGCGGACGCGTGCTTAATCCCGAAAGCGTCGACGATCATGCCATCGTCGCGTTCGACAAGCTCGTGCAATCGGACCCGCGAGTCGAGAATGTCTGCCTGACGGTGCGCGACGGGATGATGCTGGCGTGGAAGCGCCCTTAGCATTTGGACGATGGCGAAGACATGGGTCTTGAAATCTCGCGACACTCACTATGACGATTGAAGCATCGCGCCTAAAACGATGCTTACAAAGGACGCACATCTCTCACATCGGTTGCCGATAATCCCACCAACGCAGTTGGTGGTGCGTTCATACTCGGCCTACAAAAGGACTGGCGCGCGCCCTTCGGAATCCCACCAACGCAGTTGGTCGCCACCAACGCAGTTGGTGGTGCGTTCATACCTAGCCTACAATGGCGGCGCTCACCTCGGTCAGTCCTTTTGTTTAGGCTGAGTATGAACAATCCACCAACTGCGTTGGTGGGATTCGGGGAGCTGCGTCGGCTCCAATAGACGTGTAGGCTGAGTATGAACGCACCACCAACTGCGTTGGTGGGATTACCGGAACACTTTATGTGTGCTATCGACTTTTTCAGGAGCCTGCCAATCGGACTACGCCTGTGTTTCGCCACTTCGTCGTAACCAAACGGCGCTCGCCGGCGTTTTGGCCTACAGCGGAATTCTTATCAGGTTCTATCAGCATTCAGTTTGTAAGTCTCCGCGAAAAATTCTCAGTACAACCTTAAGGAGAGAGTTGATTATGAAGAGGTCCCTAGTATTTCTGAGCTTGTGTTGTGTTTTGATGGTTGGCTTCTGGTCAGTGAGCGCAGCGCCGGCGAACTTTGCCGGCACGTGGGCGCTCGATAAAGCCAAGACCGAGGGTTTGCAAGGCCAGATGGCCAGCGTAGACCAAACGTGGGTGGTCACTCAGGACGCCAAGACGTTCACGGTTGAAAAGACGTTCTCGGGCGGCGAGCAGCCAAGGCCACCGCAAAAGGCAACTTACAATCTGGACGGCAGCGAAACGACCCAGGAGATGACCGGACGCATGCCTGGCAAAGCTGCCCTGAAAGCAAAGTGGCAGGGTGATGGCAGCATCCTCGAGCTGAGCTCGGTTCTCAAGACGAACGTTCAAGGCAACGACGTCACCATAACCACGACCGAACATTGGGAGCTTGCGGACGGCGGGAAGACGCTTAAGGTTCACCGCACACAGGAAACCCCGCGAGGCACGCAGGAAGCCAAGCTCACTTTCGTTAAGAAGTAGCTTGGCCAGAGCCGAGCGTCATTGCTCTTTCAACTCTGCGTTTTTGAAACTCGCTTGAAGCCGCCTCATGCCGCGAAGCCATCGATCGTAATCGGTGGCTTTGCGGCTGAAGTACTCCGCGACTTCAGGGTGAGGCAAGATCAAGAACCGCTCCTCGTGTAAACCCTTCACCACCGCCTCGGCGACGTCTTCAGGCTCGAGTGCATTCGCTCGAAGAAACTCGCCCGGTCCGCCCGCTGACCTCCTCAGCAAATCGGTGTTAACGCCTTGAGGGCATAGACAAGAGACTTTGATTCCCGCATCGCCGTGAGTGATCGCTATCCATTCTGCGAACGCGACCGCCGCGTGCTTGGTCACCGAGTAGGGTGCCGAGCCGATCTGAGCTAACAAGCCGGCTGCTGATGCTGTCGCCAAAATGTACCCTTCGCCTCGCGCAAGCATGCCCGGCAAAACGTGACGAGCAGCGTAGATGTGAGCCATCACGTTCACTTCCCAGATGCGCTGCCAGATCTCGTTTGGTTCATCGATGCCGCCTGGAGTGCCGATGCCTGCGTTTGAGCAGAACAGATCGATCGCGCCATAAGCTTCGATCGCACGGGCTACAAGATTGACGATGTCAGCTTCGACGGCGACGTTGGTCTTGATCGCCAGTCCGCCGATCTCCTTCGCGAGCGCCTCTGCGCGCTCGGTGTCGAGGTCCCCGATAACAACGCCTCGCGCGCCTTCCGCGGCAAAGCGTTCGCACAGCGCTCGCCCGATCCCGTTAGCGCCACCGGTCACGACTGCGACTTTGTCTTTGAGTTTCATTCGTCTCCAAGATCGGTTAGACCACGGATGACACTGATTCGACGGATCAGCACGGTTCTGATCCGTGATGATCTGTTAAATCTGTCCTATCCGTGGTCTGTTCTTCGCTACTCGTACTTCTTAAGTTCAAGCTTGGCAATTGACTCGCGATGAACCTCATCCGGTCCGTCCGCGAGCCTCAACGTGCGAGCGCCCGCCCACGCCGCCGCGAGCTCGAAGTCCTGGCACACGCCGCCGCCGCCGCAAGCTTGAATCGCTCGGTCAATCACTCGCAAAGCCATGCTCGGCGCGATGACTTTGATCATCGCGATCTCGGCACGCGCGGCTTTGTTGCCGACGGTATCCATCATATAAGCCGCCTTCAAAGTCAGCAGCCGCGACTGCTCGATTTCCATGCGCGACGTAGCAATGTCCGCGCGAATGGTCCCCTGCGCCGCGATCGGCTTTCCGAACGCGACGCGCGAGCGGACTCGCTTGCACATCGTTTCAAGCGCACGCTCCGCCAATCCGACCAATCGCATACAGTGGTGTATGCGGCCCGGCCCCAGCCGCCCTTGAGCGATCTCAAATCCGCGCCCTTCGCCCAACAGCATGTTCGAAACGGGAACGCGAACGTTTCCGAACGAAACTTCTCCGTGGCCGTGCGGCGCGTGATCGTAGCCGAACACCGTTAGCATCCGCTGGATCTTCACTCCAGGAGCGTCCATCGGGACGAGAATCATGGATTGTTGTTTGTGCAACGGCGCCGTGGGATCGGTCTTGCCCATGAAAATCGCGATCTTGCAGCGTGGATCGCCCGCGCCTGAGCTCCACCACTTGAGTCCGTTGATTGCGTAGTGATCTCCGTCGCGAACGATGCTAGCTTGAATGTTGGTCGCGTCTGATGATGCGACCGCCGGCTCGGTCATCGCGAAGCACGAACGAATCTCACCGTTGAGCAGAGGCTTCAGCCATTGTTCCTTCTGCTCTTCGCTGCCGTAACGGGCGAGCACTTCCATGTTTCCGGTGTCGGGAGCTGAGCAGTTGAACACCTCGGGCGCCATTGTGGATCGGCCCATGATTTCACACAGCGGAGCATACTCCAGGTTGGACAGCCCCTCGCCAAAAGGGTTCTCAGGCAGGAACAGATTCCACAGACCCGCGGCGCGCGCCTTGGGCTTCAGCTCTTCTATGATTGCGGTCGGCTGCCATCTGTCGCCTTCATTGATCTGTTGATAGAAGACCTTCTCGTTTGGATAAACGTACTCGTCCATGAATGCGAGAAGCCTCGTCTGAAGCGCTTTGACTTTGTCTGTGTATTCGAAGTGCATATGGATTCCTTTCTTGGTTATGAGTGAGAGGCCATCACGATAGTTGATGAATGGCGAGAGTTCAACCTTTGGAGCGAAGAGCATGGAGTCCGTAGTGAGTAGTCAGTCGTCAGTCGTCAGTCGTCAGTCGTCAGTCGTGGCCTTTCCGTCTGTTTCCACCGCTGCCCGAACATGGGCCAGATACTGCGCCTCGGGCAGCGCGCCGACGAACTCCGTTGTTTCATTGATCACAATCTTGGGCACGCCCCTGACACCGTAGCGGCGCGAGAGATCCGGGAACTCCATCGCTTCGATAACATCAGCCGTCACGTGCGCGCTCTCAACCGCCATCTGGTGGGCCATCCTGGCCGCCGCGGGACAATACGGTCAGGTAGGTGTCGTGAAGACTTTGATGTTCACATCCTCGGTTAGCGTGGACAGATACTCGCGCGTCTCCTCCGAGAGATCAGTCGTACCCTTGGAGACATCGACCAAATCCTCGATCAATGCGGAGAACTCGTAGCCCGACGGGATTCCGAAGAAGCGCACTCGACCGCGCGACGCGCCTTTGAAGACAAACGCCGGCACTCGATCAATGCCCAGCGCGTCCGCTTCTTCCTTTGCCGTCGAGATTTCATGCACCGTCAACTTCAGCTTATCCGACAACGCCGAGACTTCTTCGAGCAGTTCCTCGGTTTGAGTGCACATCTCGCAAGGCTGCTTGCCGGGAATAATGATCGGCGATTCGCGCTCGGTGAACATCACAATCTCGACGTCGCCGTCGAGACTCTCACTGAAGTGGTTGCGTATTGTCTCTCTGTCGGTTTCAGATATCAGTCCCATTGTTTACTCCTATGAAGAAGGTTCGTAGTCCCGCCTTCAGGCGGAAGTTGGTAGCCGCCCTGCCTGAGTGCCAATCCCCCAACTTCCGCCTGAAGGCGGGACTACGAACTCTCCTCTGTTTCGATCAGCGCTTCGATCCGCTCAGCCAGGGCGAAGTCGTATTCGGTTACACCGCCCACTGCGTGCGTCCAGTTCCTGACCGTCACCTCATTGTAGTGAATGACAATGTCCGGGTGATGGTCCGCCGACTCGGCGATGTAAGCAACAGCGTTCACGAACAACATCGCGCGCACAAAGTTCTTGAACTCGTATTTCTTTTCGATCCAGTTTTCGCCGCGCAACCATCCGTTCAGCCGCGGCAGCCGCTTGCTGATTTCTTCTTCGCTCAGTTTCGGTGTGGCCGCGCTGCAAGTCATGTATTCAATGAGTCTGTATCTTCTGAGATTCAGAAAGCGAGTTGAAGCGATGGGTAATAGCGCCGTCTTCAAGTCTGGAAATGGCAAAAGGAGTGTCGCTGGCGGTCATGCCCTCGGCATATGACTTCACGATTATGTGCCGGTATTCGCTTTTTCGGTTTGCGATCACCGACTCCGCTATCGACTTCACGTTCGACTGTGTGGCCGGTCCGGACACATTGATTAACAACGTCAGGCTGCTTGCGACCGAATCGGCTTGCTCGGAGATCACCGAGAAAGGCTGCGCGTTGGAGAGCGTCGGAGCCGGCGCTGTGCCGCAAGAGACGAGAGCCAACAGAAAAAGTGCGATAACAGCGGACTTGAGCATCATCATCCCCGGAGAATACCTCAGCAACCATTGTGTTATCCCGTCCAGCGCGAGTCAACCTCCGCGACCCCGGACCTTCGTGAGAGCACTCGTCAAAGAGAGTTTCAACCTGAGGCTGAAACCTTTCCGGCCATGCTGCCACTCACTCGGCGTGACAGTTAGTGAAAACGGTTCGGGAGGAGTTCTACCAGAGATGAACAAGAAACTGATTCGACTATCGATTGCGACAATGGTGTTCGGATTTGCGCTGGCCGCTACCGTCGACGCGCAGGATTTTCAGAAGTCGTACCGGATTGGCGCGGGTGGCCAGATTCGAATTGGCAACGTATCAGGCGACGTAATAGTGACCGGCTACGACGGTGATGCGATCATCGTCAAGGGCACGAAGAAAGGCCGGGACCGCGATCAGGTTGAGGTCGAAGACCGCAGCGGCAGCGGCAACGTCGATGTCGGAGTTCGCTATCCTAAGCACCGCAACTGCGAAGCGAGTATCAAGTTTGAGGTGCAGGTGCCGCGTTCGGTGAACTACGACTTCGATCACATCGGCTCGGTGAGCGGCGATGTCCGGGTTACCGGAGTGACCGGCCGGTTGCACGCTTCCGCGGTCAGCGGCGACGTTCACATCAACGACGTATCCGGGTCTGTCAGCGCCTCAGCGGTCAGCGGCGGCGTCAGCGTCGAGATAAATCGGCTTGACGGCTCCGACGACATGAAGTTCTCTACGGTCAGCGGCGACGTTAGCGTGCTGCTTCCAGCCAGCCTCGATGCCGACGTTGACATATCGAGCTTCAGCGGGTCGATCAAGACCGACTTCCCGGTTGAGGTTCGCGCGGAACGCTATGGCTCGCGCAACTGGGCCCGCGGCAAACTCGGTGAAGGATCGCGGCGATTGAAGATGTCATCGGTGTCGGGCGATCTCAGCTTGCGACATCCGTGACGCGATGCGTGACTCGTGATAGGCTCGCGTCACTCTAGCAGGAGAAGAATCAGTTCGCGCAAAGACGCAAAGATCGCCAATGTGAATCTTGACGATCTTTGCGTCTTGGCCGCTCTGCGCGAACCTACGATTGGCTTTTAGGGCTCGTTGACGGTAAGTACTGTCGATGATACCCTTCGCACCGTGGCTGCCGAGAAGGAATCCGAACAACATAATGCCGCGCGAAAGTTTCAGGGCCCGGGAGGCACTCCCGGCGGGCTCGGCATGTTCATCTTTGGCCTCGCGTTGGCAATCGCCGGCGGCTACTTGATAATGAATCAGGTCCAGGTGACCAGCGGTTACTGGAGTTGGTGGGGCCAGAACACATTTGGGCTGACGCTCATTCCGCTGGTGATAGGAATTGGGCTTTTATTCTTCAACGGCAGATCGATAGCCGGCTGGGTGCTGGCCGGCGGCGGAGCCGTAATCATCTTCGTAGGCATTCTCGCAAACCTGCAAATCTACTTTCATCAAACGACGCTATTCAACGTCATCCTGATGCTCACGATGTTTGCAGCCGGGCTTGGGTTGATGGCCCGCGCTCTGAAGAGTTCCTGAACGATGCGATACCATCAACCGCCTTACCAGTCTTCAATTCCTATACCCTGCCTTCTCCTTTGCCTCTCCCTTATTGGGATCCTTGTGATTAGCTCGTTTGGGCTATCGCGCGCGATCACGGTTAGCCCTGCTGCACCCAACGATCTGAATAAGAAAGTCGAAGAACTGATTCGAGCGAGCGGCGCTGAAACAGTCGCCGTCGCTTACTATGACCTCGCGACTGGCGACGAGCTCCTGATCAATCCTGACGCTACGTTTCACGCGGCGAGCACGATGAAGGTGCCGGTGATGATGGAGATCTTTCGGCAAGCGGCGGCAGGCAAGCTCTCGCTCGATAGGCGCATCGCGATTAAGAACAGCTTCGCAAGCATCGTCGACGGCAGCCATTACCCGTTAAAGCCCGAAGACGATTCCGATCAGTCGCTTTACACCAGGGTTGGTCAGACCGCGACGATTCGCGAGCTCATTAGACTGATGATAACGGTGAGCAGCAACCTAGCTACGAATCTTTTGATCGAGCGCGTCACGCCGGAGAGGGTGATGGACCTGATGCACACGATCGGGGCTAATAACATTCGCGTGTTGCGAGGCGTTGAAGATGGCAAAGCGTTTGAGAAAGGCTTGAACAACACGACTACGGCGCGCGATCTGATGATCATCCTGCGCCGCATAGCGGAGCGCCGGGCGGTCTCAGCGAAGGCTTCGGATGAGATGATCAAGATCATGCTCGATCAGAAATTCAATGAGGGGATTCCTGCAGGCTTGCCGCCCGGCGCGCGCGTCTCACACAAGACAGGATCGATAACCAAGGTCAATCACGACGGTGCGATTGTTTATCCGCCGGGCCGGAAGCCCTACGTGCTTGTAGTGCTGGAGCGTGGGATTGAAGATGAGAAGCTCGCGCACAGGTTGATCGCGGACATTTCGCGAGTTGTTTATGAGGCAACCACGAGGTAGTTCAGGGAGTTTTGCGCCAGTTCCCTCACCCTGTAGGCAATGATGACTGAGGTGTCAAAGGTATAGACCGCCATTACGAGCTTTTGGAGTGATGGGCTTCGTAGGCCAGCTCCAAAGCCTTCAATGTAAGCCTCTTGGTCTTCTCAGGAAGCTTCGGAGCCGCTGGCTTGCGCCGTCGCTTCCGCTTTGCTCCATTGGCTTGTTTTGACTTGTTTGTCATGGTTCTCGTCAAGGTTGTTCTACCTTCGTCAAATAACCTGGCTGAAATATATCATTGGTCTATACGCTAGGTTCCATACGCTAGACGAGTGACAACAAAAAGCATAACATCCTGTTTATTTGCGGAAGCGAGTTTGTACCGTGAGATGAGAGGAAACGCGGATGATCCCAACCGCTGATCTAAAGTCGATCGCGCGTGCTCGACTGAACGATGCGAAGGTCCTCCTCAAAGGACGTCGGCTCGATGGCGCCGTTTATCTATGCGGTTACGCCGTCGAGATGGCGCTCAAAGCGCGGCTCTGTCGTACGCTCAAATGGAGCGGTTTCCCCGAGACCGGAGCAGAGTTTCAGGGATTGCAGTCGATCAAGACTCACAATCTGGAGATTCTGCTGCGGCTGTCGGGGGTCGAAGGGAAAATCAGAACGCGGTTCACCAGAGAATGGTCTCAGGTTCTCGACTGGGATCCCGAAAAACGCTACCAGACATCCGGCAAGTTTACGGAACAGCAGGCAAAGGATATGATTGCAGCGGTGACTAAGCTGCTGGGGGCCCTATGATCTCAACCAACAAGCTGCGAAAGGCGATGCGAGAGATTGCCGCGGCAAAGGGCGATTTTACTTTTTTTGGGATCTTCCTGCGGGCTGACGCGCTGGGTACCTGGGACCTGGTTGTCTCGGCCCCGTGGCTGGAAGAACGCCGGTTGAAACCTCTTGGAGAGTTCATTGAGTTATTGACGAAGTCGATAGGCAGACAGTCTCTGCGGCAGTTCGCCCGCATTGTAACGTTGAATCCCCGTGACCCTTCGCTTAAGGCGGTGGTTTCCGCTTATGCAGTGGATGACGGCGAAGTCCGTGTCCAACATTCGAAACTCTTCGGTCTCGATATCGAAGACGCGATCATCATGCGTGCGAAGAAGGCAGCGTAGCTTCCCGTTTTTCCCTGGCCGCGAATTCATACAATGAGAACTTTGGATGTGTCTGACGATTTCCATCCGTGACGAACCTTCTGGAGCTAGCACGCGACGAAAACGCTATCCTCAGGACATCTGAAGGACGAGAGTTCATTGGTTATCAAGAAGAATAGGAATGGAGGGAACTACAGTGCAAAGTGCCTTTGATGGAGAGAGCCTTAAGAGGCTTATAGATAAGATTCAAGAAAAGTGGATATGTACAACTTACTACGGCGGAGCTACATATTCAGTTAATCTTGTCTCTTGGTTTATTCAAGACGTCCACACAGAAGTGTTGCACTACGTAGGGCTCGACCGATATGACGGAGCTTTACAATTAGAAGGCCGCTACTTGGATGACAAGCAAGTAGCAGAAAGCATAGATATGGCGCAGCGTCACTGGTCTAGCAGCTCAGGTATGCCCAGGCACTTGCTTAGTCAAGCAGTGAGAAATGTATTGGAAGATTCCTGGCGTAAAGGAAAGTTGAAAGATCAGCCGAAGTTAAACTCATTCTACTGACACGCCAGAAAAGATGATACTGGAAACAAGAATGCGTCTATCTTCTCGTCGGCTTCTGCATAATCCGGCCTACGCCGGTTTTATGCAGCCCCCCCCGTATGATTCATGTTAGACCCCTTGACGACAAGCGGCGCAGACCAACTATTGGAGGTTATATGGACGGTGTAATACTTCTTGCGATAATTGCCGCAGTCATTCTGATATGGTTTTATGACTCACGCAAGAAGGGTATTGAAAGAAACAAACTCCGAAAAACATTTGCTTACCTCTACCAGATGAAGGACTCCTCTCTGTACTCAGCCGCGCTCCACGAACACTTTGAGGAGGTCGTCAAAGCAATCCCTTGGCTTGACCGAGCAGAGCTTGAAAGAATGCGTGATGACTCTCTCAAGAAAACGGCTGCGTTAGCCGGGGCTGCATACTTACACTTCGAGTCTCAGCATAAATTCATCCGAACTAATCCTTTTGCAAATGTTGCTCTACAAAAAGAAGATAGGAATTTGGTTGATGCGGTATTTGTTTCTGTTTACGGGCAAGGAGCAGAATTATTAAACTCGGAACCGGAGGATGAAGTTTTGAGTCTCATCAGGAACGTTCTGATACAGAAGAAGGCACAAAGGACAGACGTAGGCACCTGACACGAAACAGGGTCTAACACAGGCTTGGCGAGGTAGCCTTCAGGCAGAGGGGATCCCACGCCGCCTCTCATCACTTGGATGGGTTGTTCTGCTTATTGTCTTGGCGCTGATCGCTTGGTTTCTCTTGACCCATCCGGATCGAAACAGGGATGAACAATGTCATTCATTAGACGATTATTGAAGAGCATGTCAGGTAGACCAGACTTTGATGCTGAACAGATTGCGGACGATCTCTTTAGCGGCAGGCCAGAGAAGAGACGAATGAAAGAAAGAGAAGAAACTGACAGAATAATACAGAGGGCTCTTCAAAACAGGGATGTGCAGAATCTAGTCCGAGACATTGGAATTACGGAGGACCATATCCGTGATGTGTATCGAAGGTTGATGCTCCATGGCGATAAGAAGACGGCGGCGAATGCCATAAGCAATGTAGAACTTCTACGATGGTACTATTTCAATGGCGGCAAAGATAAAGTCTTATCCTTCGAACAAGTAGTGCAGCTTTTCACCTTCGCGAAGAGTGGTCGATTGTGATTGACTCCCCCAACTCTCCGCTTGAACCAAGTCGCAAAGAGCGCGGCTGGTTGAGGTTCATCGCTCGGCGTCATAACCAAAGAACGGTTCTTGCGGGGAGCTTCCTTCCCCAAGATCCTTCGCTCTAATGAGCCGTTACTACCGGGGATTCAGATGGTGTAGAGAGTGTCAATTACTATAATGTGCACAACGCCGAACTCGGCGATGCACGCGAGCGCAAAAAGCGCGCCGCGTGATCCCTACGTTAAACGCCTGCTTAAAGAGGAGAATGTCGTTAATGGATGGAGATGAGACTAAGGAAGAGGACCGAATAAACATTGACGGGCCAAGCCAAGAATCTATTTTTTATCAGTTAAGAACGTTTTATCTCCATTCTCCCGATATTGATGATCTGATCTCGCGAATCAGTTCAGAGTTGCACCATATACAAAGCTTCAGAGATGAGCGATTACTCGTTTTGGTAGGAACATTAGTGGCCGAGAATGCCATCGACACAGTTCTAACAGCGTCATGCCTGGGTTCAAGACGCTCAGAGACAAGAGGGATGTTACTCTTTCTATTCGAATTGAAATATTGAGAGCTTTGAGACTCATTCCGAATCGTTTGCTCGTTTGTGCCGATTTAATTCGCTCGATAAGGAATGACTTTGCTCACAATCTTGCAACGTCAACGTTTAGTGCTCTTTCAC
Source organism: Acidobacteriota bacterium (assembly GCA_038040445.1). Lineage (NCBI taxonomy): Bacteria > Pseudomonadati > Acidobacteriota > Blastocatellia > Candidatus Onstottus > Candidatus Onstottus frigus. Next base: position 78,707 of record JBBPIG010000011.1, read on the forward strand.
AAAGTAAGTTAAGATCAATCGAGGATCGAGTTCGTGAGTATAATAAGAAAGCTCTGGTGGGGAAAGATCAGGCGGAAATTTTTGCCATGCTCGTGCAGTTTACAGCAATGGGGCTTTACTTTTATGCTCGCCAAGTTGAAACACTCCATAAGCTTCTGCGAAACGAGGATTCCAAATCAACTATTCTCAGCTATCTCGAAAGCCATTTTCAACAAGACACGAAGTGAAAGATTAAGAGAATATTGCTTTAATACGGCGTCTAACAACCGCAGGCAGCGGAGCGCGGCGGGCGAGTCTTGCTGGTTCCCTGAGTGTTACGCGACACGCCCACTGATAAGAGGCGTTAGCAATGCAAGAGACTATCGTACGCTATTCCCCGGGCTCTGAGAGCTTCTCCCACCTTGCCTTGAGATCTTCCAGAATCTCCTTGAATCTCGGTTCATCACGCAGGCCTTCCCAGTTCGGGCTCCCTGAGATCCACGGGTAATTTTCGTTTCCCATCGAGATCGAACACTCCAGCCATTCGATGGCTTCGTTGTTCCTGCCCGACAGCGCGTAAGCCGTAGCCAACCGATAAGCGACGTCTTGATCAGCGCGGGCGATCTCGATGACTCGATCGTCGATCATCTCAAACGCGCGTTCGCGTTCGCCGCGCGCGAGGTAGCAGTAAGCGAGGAATATTTTCTGCGAGTGCAGGTCGGGATTCTTCGCCAGGATGTCTTCCATCACCATCGTCGCCTTCTCGATCTCCCCGCGATAGTAGTCAATCACCGCTGTGTATGTACGCAGCAACGGATGATGCGGCTCAAAAGCCAATCCCTTCGCAAGCTCCGCCTCTGCTTTGTCGTAGTCGTGCTGATAGATGAAAATTCGCGCGCGGTTCGAGCTTGCGTACACGATGTCGGTCGGCGAAATCTTCAGCAGCCGGTCCCACGCCGCAAGCGCGCGATCATACTGGCCCGATACGCGATACACATAAGCCGCCACCGAATGGACCGACGGCTCGTTGGGCGCGCGGCGCATAAGCCGGCGGATCTGCTGGCGCGCTTCTTCCGATCGTCCCGCAATCAAGTCGATGTAGATCATTCTGACGCGCGGCTCGACCAGGTTCTTGTCTATTTCGAGCGCGCGGTCGAAGCTCTCTTTCGCCTTGTGGAGATGCTCGACGCCGCCCATACCTTTCAGCACATAGTTGACCTGGCACACGCCAAGCCCGCTGTGAGCAAGCGCAAACCCCGCATCTCGCTCGATGGCTTCCGTGAATAGATCGATCGCCGACTCGAGGTCCGCAACGTCGAGCGTCTGAGTGACGAACTTGTAAAGCAACGTGCGCGCTTTGAGATAGCATTCATAAGCTTCGGCGCTTTCGGTCGGCGTTTTGACCAGACGTTCCTGCTCCTTGGGGCTTGTCTTTACGCGCAGCCCTTCGACGATCTGGCGCGAGATGGTGTCCTGAACGGTGATTATGTCTTTCGACTCGACGTCGATCTTCTCGCTCCACACGATCTCCCCGGAAGCCGTGTCTACCAACTGCGGGGTCAATCGGAAGCGATCTCCCGACTTCAGGTAGCCGCCTATCAACACCGCGTCCACGGCCAATGTGACTCCGACCGCGCGCGGGTCCACGTCCTTGTTTTGATACTGGGCTACGAAAGACGAAGGCCGGACGATCAGGTCGTGCAACTGGGCGAGCTCGGTGATTACGCTGTCAGCGAGGCTGAATCCATAGAAGTCATTCTCCGGGGCCCCCGACAGGTTTTTGAACGGAAGTATCGCGATCGCCTTCTTGTCACGCGACTGCCACATCGACGGTGTGACGTCGGGAGTCGCCGACGTGGAGGGGGAGCTTGATTCCTCCCTGGCCGGCGCCGTCATGTTGAATGCACGTTGAGCCCACGATGAAATGCGATCGAGAAGTCCCCCGCTCTTTTGCGGTTGCTTCGAAGCGCGCAGTGACGCTGTTTTGTCCGCAGGGACGATGCCGCTCTGGGCATAATGGCTGCGAACCAGCGAGCGGAGATCTTCGAGCAGCACCTCGGTCGATTGATAGCGTGCCGCTTCGCCTTTTGCCAGCGCCTTGGAGACGATTTCCTGAAGGCGCGGCGGCACACCTTCCCCAAGCGCCGCGGGCTCGTCGTGCATCACCGCGTGCATCACATCGACCGAGGTCTTTCCCTTGAAGGGCAGGCGTCCGGTGATCATTTCATACATTACAACGCCGAGCGAAAATATGTCCGAGCGCGCGTCGGCCCGATCGCCCCTCGCCTGTTCGGGAGACATATAGCTTGCAGTGCCGAAGGGTGTTCCGAGCGCAGTCAGCTCGGCTGTGGGATGAGCTCCGGAACCGTCGCCCGGCTGCATGAGTTTTGCCAAACCGAAGTCGAGAATCTTCGGTTGGTTTCGCTCGTTGAGCATGATGTTCGAGGACTTGATGTCGCGGTGAAGGACGTTGCGCCGATGTGCTTCGGCGACTGCGTCGGCAATCTCGAGCGAGAACTCCAGCGCTTGATCGAGGGGAAGCGGCCGGCCGCCGATGAACTTCTTGAGCGTCTTGCCGTCGACGTACTGCATGACGAAGAACAGAAGGTCTTCGACTTCATTGACTTCATAGACGATGCAGATGTTCGGGTGATCGATGGCTGAGGCGGCGCGGGCTTCGCGCAAGAAGCGCGTGCGGGCTTTCTCGTCTCCGACGAGGTCTGCGGAAAGCGCTTTGATGGCGACCGTGCGGTGAAGTTTTGTGTCCTCTGCTTTGTAGACCACACCCATACCGCCTTTTCCAATCTCTTTCAATATGCGGTAGTGGAGTATGGTTTTTCCAACCATCGACTTGAACCCGAGCGTGACCTCGACGCTTGCGTTCGATTATACACTCGGGAGGATGAGGGGCAATAGCAGTGTAGTGAGTCCCTCCGCGCGTTCCTGGTAGCGCTGGCCTCCCTGCCCGCGTGGCGTTGTGCGAGAAGGAGAATTGACGCTAGCGGAAAGAGGCAGGCAGGAATGCCCGCGCTCCCGGGTGCAATTCAAAAGTGGGACTCAGGTCCTTACTAGGAAAACCCCCAACTTCAGTTGGGGGAAGTTTAAGTTCAGCCTAATGGGGAAACGAGGCGTTTTCTTTCTCGTTGGTGGTATTTCCAAACAAGTCCAACCGTAAATTGCACCACGCGCTCCCGAACCCTGTTCGGATAATTGACGTCTACATGCTTACAGACTAGAATCACCGGGAACCGTGAGCGATCTGTTGCTTTGCCCCCAAACGGCTTTTCGCCCAGGCGCTTCTCAATGCCTACATCATGCCTACATCTAGGGAAAACCGAATAAGCCAGATTCTTGACGAAGTCGGCCGAGGCTCGAGTCTGACTCAGGCGCTCGGTTTGATTGCCGACCAGCTCGCCGCGGACATCGGCGCGCCGACTTGCAAAATCTGGGTCGTCAAGCGCGGCGACATTTGCGATCATTGCCCGCTCGCTGACTCGTGCGCAAACCGGCAGATGTGCATGCATCTGATCGCCGCCAGCGGCGCAGTTGTTGATCGCGAGTACCCTCGAATACCGCTTTCGGTTTTCACCGCGCCGCTGATAACCCGCGGTGGTACTGCCGGGTTCGGCGATGCGCCGGACGCGGGCGACAAGCTATTCGGCCTCCAACGCAGCACGCCAGGTCAAAGTTCAGATTCGTACGCGCTGTATCCGTTGCGGGGCCCGTCGGGCACGGTCGGCTTGATCGGAGTGTTCAACCACAGGCAATTCCGCCGGGAAGAACTGCGGATGATCGAGCACCTGGCGCCCGCCGCAGTCGCCGCCATTCGCGTAGCCGAACTTCAATCGCGATGCACTGCGCTGCGAACAAAACTCGAGAAGGACAGCGCGGCGCCGGCGGCCGTTCAGCAAGCGCCGACCCATCGCGAGAGCGAGCTCGAAGACGCAGTCGCTCAGCTCACCCGCCAGGTCGCGCAGCTTCAAGTCGAGCGCGAATCATCCATCAGAAGCGCGGCGCAGCTTGAAAAGCAGAATCGCGAGCTTCTAGCCCGCCTCGACTTGCTCATCGTTGCTCATCAACAGAGCGGGCAAGAGGCCTCTGCGATGGCTTACGAGGTCGAAGCCTCCCGCCGCGGGTTAGAAGAAGAGAACGCCAAACTCAAAGACCGCGTTGCCGCTCTTGACGCAAGCGCGAGCGATCTTAGTCGAGGCCGCGAGCAACTGATCGACGAAGTGACTCAGCGCACCCATCAAGTCGAGCAGCTCAAGGTCCACCTCAACGCGCTTCAGGACCGCAACTCCGCGCTTGAGGTCACCAACGTGATGCTGCGCGGAGAGAATGCTTCAGTCGCCGACGGCGCCAAGGACCTCGAGCATTCGTTGCGCATGGCCGAGGACGCGCGATCGCGATTGGAGCAAGCGAACCTGGCGCTCGACCAAAGAGTCAGCGGCCTGATCGAAGAGCTCGAGCGCTTGCGGATCGAGAGCAACAGGACCGGCGGGGAGAATGAGCAACTGGTTGCCGAAACCGAGCGGCTGAACAAGGAGATCGCCCGTCTTCAAGGCGGCGGGACTCGCATCAGCGAAGACAACGCGCGGCTTCTTGTCTTGAACGCCGAGCTGACTCAGGCTCAGTCTCGCGCCGAGAGCCGCGCGGCCGGCCTCGAGAGAGACCACGCCGAGCTGCGCAAAAAACTCGAAGAGGCTCATACGCTTGTCGGGGGAAGACTGGTGGAGCTCGAGCAGGAGAACGCGATTCTCATCCAGACTCGCACCCAGCTCGAAGGCGAAGCTGCGCGTCTGAAGTCTCGCGCGGCAGAGCTTGAACGGGAGAACGAGACGCTCACGCAGGCGCATGCCCAGCTTCAAGATGTAGTCGCGCAGTTCGAGTCGTTGTCGGCGCGGCTGGAAGACAGCGCGCTCAAGCTGCGCAGCCGCGCGGAAGCGAGCGAGGCGGCACGCGGTGAAATGGAACAACGCAATCGCGTGCTGGCTGAGCAGAACCGCCGTCTGGCACTGGACGGCCAGACCAAGGCGCGATTTCTAGCCAACATGTCGCACGAGCTTCGAACGCCGATGAACGCAATCATCGGGTTCACGTCGCTGCTGCTTGACGATCGCTCGCTCCAGTTAAACGAGCGCCATCGCCGAAGCCTCGAACGCGTGTCGCGCAACGCGCGCGATCTTCTCGAGCTGATCAACAACGTACTGGATCTATCGAAGATCGAAGCCGGACGCATGGATGTCTATTCCGAGCCTGCCGACGCGCGCGATCTGATCGAACGCGCTCTCGCCGTGGTCGAACAGCTCAAGGAAGGACGTCCTGTCAAACTCAGCTTCAATGTGGAAGACGGGTTGCCGGCGATGCGCACTGATCGAACGAAGCTCCAGCAGATTCTGATCAACCTGCTGTCGAACGCGATCAAATTCACACGTGAAGGCGAAGTGAAAGTCACCGCCGAAAGCGTCTCTCCCGAGCGTCTTCGCATAGCGGTGAGCGACACCGGCATCGGGATCGCCGAATCCGACATCGCGAGAATCTTTGAAGAGTTTCGGCAGATTGCGACCACCGGACGCGGCGCAAGGACGGGAACCGGTCTTGGCCTCGCGATCACGCGGCGGTTGGTGGAAATGCTCGGCGGAGAGATAAGCGTATCGAGCCGCGAGGGCGAAGGTTCGGTCTTTGCCGTGACGTTGCCGTTCGAGATAGCAGGCCGGGTGGCGCCGGCGAGTGAAGCTGAAATCCCGCTAACCGATCCCGAGCGCACCGCTCTTGTGATCGACACCGATCCGGCTTCGCTTTACCTGGCCAAGAAATATCTCACCGAAGCGGGCTACTCGGTTGCCGCTACGGACGACCTCGCTCGCGCAGTTGAGATCGCCGGCAAGGCGAAACCCGCGGTCATCACAATCGATCTGGACGCGTTTGACGGCGATGCCGGCATCATCGAGCGCATAGCCAACAGTAATAAGGCGAGCGCAATAATCGCTTTCTCAGCCGATGCCGTCGCTGAAAGCCGCGCGCTGGGCGCAGGAGCGAGAATCTTCTTGCGCAAGCCCGTCGAGCGGTCAGCTTTGATCGCGGTGCTCGAACGAGCGAAGTCGCCCTCGCAGAAACGCGTACTGGTGGTTGACGACGATCCGGATGCGCTCGAATTGGTAGTCGCGATGATCGAAGACAGCGGCTACGAGACACAAACGGCGACCACCGGGCGCGAGGCTTTGGACGCGATCGAGCGCCATCGACCTGATGCGATTATTCTCGATCTGATGCTGCCGGAAATAGACGGCTTCGAAGTGGTGCATCGCTTAAGCCTGAATCCCGACTGGCGCACGATACCGGTGATACTCTTGACCGCGCGTGACCTCTCACACGAGGAACGCCGGGCGCTCGACATTGGCACCGCGCGAATAATCCAGAAAGGGAGCTTCAGCCGCGACGAGTTGCTGGCAGAGATGAGAGTAGCACTGGGAGCGGAAGAATCGACTTTAGCGCCGAGCGGCGCAGATTAGGAGCGGGCCATCAGCCACGCAAGAAAAAGGTGAAGCACAGACTCGTCCGTGCTTCACCTTTCTTATTCGAGTCTTATTCGAGCTACGGACGTCTCTGACGATCGTGTTTTTGCCTGTAGACACGCCGGCTGGTTCGATTCTCCCGTCTTTGCAAACGCGCTCTCTCCCTTCGAGTAACTGTACCATCAGATTTCGCCCTGGCTTCGAGGGCCCGCGTCCTTGCTTGCTGTCTCTCCAGCCTCGCGGCTTCGCGTCTCGTCAATGAGCCGCTTCTTACTCCCTGCCGAATTCGCCCCTGCTGCCGATGCTGGCGCCGGTCAACGCTCGGCGTTCTTTGCGCCGGCACACTGGCTCCAAGCGCAAGCACAAACATAACCGATATTAAAATGCTAACGAATCTCTTCATTTTTCCTCCTGATTTAGTTGGGTTGATAGAACTGCCTGCCTACATAAGGCAAGCAGACGAAATGGTGAAGCGCGAGATCGTTCTCTGCGCTTCACCATTTCAAGGTTGGGTTACTCTACGGATTGCGATCCTGCGCGTCGTGCTTCTGACGGTAGATTGCGCGGCTTTCACGGCTCAACTCGCGCTCCAGGCGAGCGCGCTCGCGCGGGGTTACGTTGCCATCAGCTCGGGCAAACCTCTCATGAATTCTGATCCTGGCGAGCCCGGCTTGGAGCCGCGCGGCTTCGCGCCGCGTTAACTCGCCGCTGCGGATGCCTTGATTAATACGTTGCTGCTCGCGGTACTCGCGCTTGTTGATCCCACGGGAACCGGCCATGGACACTGCGCTCGCGCCAAGAACAAACGCGGCTGCGAAAAAAAGACTGACTATCTTTCTCATACTCCGTTACCTCTCTTCATAGAATCGAGGCATCCGTCTGACGTTTGATAAGACGAAGCAGATGACGCGAAGGGCGGAATATTTTTGGCAGGCTATTTCTCGCGGATCACACCCGAGCGTTACGGCCGAGCCCTTCACCTTGACTTGGAGCCGCATTCACGGCAGCCTAGCTGCTCAAGTTTCAATCGTTTCAATCAAGGAGCAATGCACAATGACCGCCGAATACAAGTCGCTCAAGCTTCAAACCAACGAAGGCTTAACTGAAGTCGCGTTGATCGGTCCGGGCAAGGGCAACGCGATGGGGCCGGACTTCTGGCGCGACATGCCTGAGCTGTTCGCCGCGCTCGACCGCGACGACGACACGCGCGCAGTCGTCGTTCGAGGCGAGGGCGACAACTTCAGCTACGGGCTCGACCTCCCGGCGATGATGGGCGGCCTGGGCGACTTCGGCAGAGAGAACCTCGCTGCCGAGCGCACGCGCTTGCTCGATCTTGTGGGGGACATGCAAAGAGCCTTCGACAACGTTGCCGTTTGCCGCAAGCCGGTCATCGCAGCCATCAGCGGCTGGTGCGTAGGAGGCGGGCTCGACTTGATCGCGGCGTGCGATGTTCGTTTGTGCTCGTCTGATGCGCGCTTCAGCCTGCGCGAGGTGAAGGTCGCGATAGTCGCGGACCTCGGCAGCCTTCAACGTCTGCCTCAAATCATCGGCCAGGGCGCCACGCGCGAACTCGCCTTCACCGGCAAAGACATCTCTGCTTCGCGCGCTCTTCAAATCGGGCTTGTGAGCGAGGTGTGCGAAACGCGAGACGAGATGCTGGAAGCCGCGCGCAAACTCGCGCGTGAGATTGCTGACAATCCGCCGCTCGTTGTGCAAGGTATCAAGCGAGTGATGAATTATTGCGCGGACAAGTCAGTAGCGGACGGGTTAGGTTACGTCGCCGCTTGGAACTCGGCCTTCTTGCAGTCGGCGGATCTTGCAGAAGCGATGACTGCGTTTCGCGAGCGCCGCGCACCGCATTTCAAGGGCAAGTGATCCGAAGCTCAGAGTTCAAGCTTTAGCTTGCGGGCTGAGTACGTGGGCGAGTCAACATTTTGCCTCTAGTCATCGATCGTCGGACCTGCTAACGCTTGCGATTGCCCGGCAGCGCGCCTGTGTATTTCCCGATGCGCCCGCCCTCTCCAACGGCCCAACCAGCATCAACTCCGGCGAAGCTGACCGCGTGAAAACCGGTCGAGTCAATACTCGCCCAGCTTGCGCCGTTATCAACCGAGTAGTCGGAACCGCTTGGCCCGACAGCTACAAGCAGCGGGCCGCGGGTTCCAGGCATATAAGCTACCGCTGATCTGAATCCCGCCGGCCGAGGACCTTTCGCGAGAGTCCAAGTCGCGCCCCCATCGCTTGTCGTCGCCACGTTGTCACTCGCCTCGTTTTCCTTCTGATAGTCGCCGCCGACTATCACGCCGGTTCTCGCGTCTTTGAACGCTATCGAGAATATCCCGGACGACGGGTTGCCGGCGGTGATCGGCGTCGAAGCGACCTTCCACGTGCCGCCGCCGTCCGTAGACCTGAACACCCGAGCCGTAGCTCCGCCGCCCGTGCCAAACCAAACGTTCCTTCTTCCTTGAACAGCTATGCAGGTGCCGCTCGCTGCGAACCCTCCTTCACCTTCAAGCGCCGGAGGCGAAGTCTCTTGCGGAAGCTCATTCCATGTCGCGCCGCCGCCGGTTGTCTTGATCAAGATGAATCGCCCATCCACCGGATCGCTCATTGCTATGCCGGTTCGAGCATCCCAAAAAGCGAAAGCATCGAAGAACGCCTTCGGATTCTGATTGGTGAACTGAAGAGTCCAACCACGTCCGCCATCGGTAGTCTTATAGATCCTCGACGCTTCGCCGGGGCCGATGCTGAGCAAATACGCAGTGTTCGCATCGACGGCTTGCACATCGCGGAAGTCGAGCTGCGATGCGCCGGGCACGACAGCGCTTTGCCAGGTCGCGCCACTGTCGGTTGTTCGCGCATACGTGCCAATACTGCCACCCGCCCAGGCGACCGCTCGGCTCGCGGCGCTAACTCCGCGGAAGCGCGCTCGCGTGTCGAAGGGTTGCGTTACCCATTGGGCAGCGGCAGCCGCTGAAAGCAGAATGACTCCTATGAGCAGCGAGATGATTGTTCTCATTGTTCGTGTACTCTACGATGAACATTGCGAGTAGGCAAACGCGCGGCCAACCTTTGCAGTTTGAGCGCAAGAACCGGATAGATTCAAATTCGAGCTTTGCTTTAGTATGCTCGTGGAGGTAATTAAGGTGAGCCAAGCGATGCCGGTAAACGCGAAACGAAACACTTATGCGGGCGCGCAGGTTGAAGACGACGAAACGTTCTGGCAAGCAGTGCTCCAGAGAGACCCACGCTTTGACGGGACGATCTTCTTCGCCGTGCGCTCAACCGGGATCTACTGCCGGCCCTCGTGCCCTGCGCGACGACCGCGCCGCGAACAAGTCGTTTTCTTTCGCGCTCCCGAAGCCGCCGAAAGCGCTGGCTTTCGTTCGTGCCGGCGTTGCCGTCCTCGCGCCGCCGCAACGACTGACCCTCAAGCCGAGATGGCTCGACGAGCCTGCAGCTACATTGAAAGTCACCTGGACGAGTCACCGACTCTAGAGGACCTGAGCGCGCACACCGGGGTGAGCCCTTATCATTTGCAGCGCGTCTTCAAACGCATAGTCGGAATCACGCCGCGTCAGTACGCAGGCGCATTCAGGCTCTCGCGATTCAAAGCGAATGTGAAGAAAGGAGAAACCGTGACTGGAGCGATGTACGATGCCGGCTACGGTTCGAGCAGCCGACTATACGAGCGCGCGCCCGATCAGCTTGGGATGACGCCCGCCGACTATCGCCGCGGCGGCAAAGGGGTGCGAATCAACTACACGATTGCCGGCTGCTCTTTGGGCCGGCTGCTCGTAGCGGCAACCGGGAAAGGTGTGTGTGCGATACGTCTCGGAGACTCCGACGCCGCGCTTGAAGCGGACTTCCTAAGCGAGTATCCCGCCGCCGATGTTCACCGCGACGACGAAACTCTGAGCAAGTGGGTTGCGCAACTCTTGAGTCACATCAATGGTCAATCTCCTCATCTGGATCTTCCTTTGGACGTGCGAGCGACCGCGTTTCAGTGGCGCGTGTGGGAAAAGCTGCGAGAGATTCCCTACGGAAGTACGCGCTCGTACAGCGACATTGCACGCGCTATGGGCCGTCCAACGGCAACCCGCGCCGTGGCTCGCGCTTGCGCGACGAATCCGGTCGCGTTGGCGATTCCCTGTCATCGAGTGGTTCGTGAAGATAAGAGCCTCGGCGGATATCGCTGGGGCATCGAGCGCAAGCAGGCGTTGCTTGAACACGAGCGCTCTGCCGTAGAAGATTGATGCGCGGCAGGACAGAACGACAGGCGTTTTCCGTCTTTCAATTTAATCTTGGATCTGACCTTTGACGGCTAGCCACGCGAGCGGCCTGTAATATAGCATTACCGTTTGCGTGGACAGCCGGCTAAGGAGATCGAGGATGCCCCCTAACGCAACTTCCCCTGCGGACGACCGCTTTACGATTCACCGCCTCGCCGAAGGCGGGGACTCGAACGCCTTCGCCAGCGACGTTCGCGCCGGGCTCTCAGCAAAAGCGAAGTCGCTTTCGCCGAAATACTTTTACGACGAGCTCGGGTCGCGTCTGTTTGAAGCGATCTGCTTTCTGCCCGAGTATTACCTGACAAGAGCCGAGGGCGAGATTCTGCGGACCAGCGCCGGTGAAATAGTCGCGGCGGTTGACGGACCCGCTCGGCTTCTGGAGTTGGGCAGCGGCAGTGCCGAGAAGACCCGATACTTGATCGAAGCGTTGCTGGCAAAGCAGCCGGAGCTTCACTACTTGCCCGTAGACATTTCGGATTCAAGCCTCGAGATCGCAAGCCAGCGGCTGTTGCGTCTTTATCCGGGGCTTCGCATCACAGCCTTCGCCGCAGATTATTTCACCGCGCTGCAAGCATTGGCGAGGCGGGTGCCGGCGGACCCCAATGGCCGCACCGTCGCGGTGTTTCTGGGGTCAAACATCGGAAACTTTGGCCGCGACGAGTCGCGCGAATTTCTGCGCGCGGTCCGCAAGCTTCTCCGCCCGCAAGACGCGTTGTTGCTTGGCGCTGATTTGAAGAAATCGCCCGAGGTTCTCATACCGGCTTACGACGATGCGCTTGGCGTAACTGCCGCGTTCAATCTCAACTTGCTCGCGCGAATCAATCGCGAGCTCGAGGGAAACTTCGATGTAAAGAAGTTTCAGCACAGCGCCACCTACAACGACGAACTTGGGCGAATCGAGATACGCCTGGTAAGCCGCGAGCCGCAAATCGTCCGCATCCGGGCGATCGATCTCGAAGTAACCTTCGACAAGGGCGAGACGATCCGCACCGAGAACTCCTACAAGTTCGACCTGGAACTGCTCTCGGTCATCGCACGAGACACCGGGTTCTCGCTTGCGAAAACATGGTTCGACAGCGGCCGTCTGTTCAGCTTCAATCTGTTCGTCGCACAGGAAAATAACTAGAAGGATGACGCGTTGAGCGAACCTCGCAATCACGACCACCAATCGGCAATCCGAGATTTGAAGTCCTCAACCGAACCCGCCATTCAGTTTCGCAAAGTGAGCCTCACTATTCGCGACGGAAAGCCGCTTGTCGAGCAGTTGGGCTTCGACGTCATCCGAGGCGAGACCTTGGTGCTGCTGGGAAGAAGCGGCTCCGGAAAGACGACTACCCTGAAACTGATAAATCGCTTGCTCGAACCGACCAGCGGCGAGGTTCGAGTCGAAGGCAAGCCGGCCATCGACTGGGACCCGATCGAGCTCCGCCGGCATATCGGCTACGTCATTCAAGACACCGGGTTGTTTCCGCACTTCACCGTCGAGCGCAACGTTGCTCTGGTGCCCAGGCTGAAGGGCTGGCCGGAGCAGAAGACTAACCAGCGCGTCCGCGAGCTTCTTGACCTGGTGGGGCTCGATGCCGAGGTATTCACTCATCGCTATCCGCGCGAGTTGTCGGGCGGCCAGCGCCAACGCGTGGGCGTCGCGCGAGCACTGGCCGCGGATCCTCCGATCGTGCTGATGGATGAGCCGTTCGGCGCGCTCGATCCGCTTACACGTGCCGAGCTGCAGCGCGAGTTTGCGGCGCTTACGAAGAGACTCAACAAGACCATTGTGTTCGTGACGCACGACATCCGCGAAGCGTTTACGCTGGCGTCGCGAATTGGGTTGTTCAAGGACGGCCGCTTGATCGAGCTTGCAACACCCGAGCAGTTCGCGGCTTCGACTGATCCCGAAGCAAAGGCGTTCAACGATTCGATGAAGTGAGAAGTGGTCAGTGGTCAGTGGTCAGTGGTCGGTGGTCGGCGGTCGGTGTTGAAGCATGAGCTTACTGGACTTTTTCATTCGCAATCGCAGCGAGGTGCTGCAGCTCACCTTCGAGCACCTGCTGCTTGTCCTCGTCGCAACCGGCGCGGCGGCAGTAGTCGGTGTGCCCGTCGGCATCGTGTTGACTCGCCGAACGTCGCTTGCGAAGCCGGTGCTCGCCATTGCGAACGTGCTTCAAACTATTCCTAGCCTGGCGCTCTTCGGATTTCTGATACCGGTGCTGGGTTCTTACGGCATCGGGCGAGTGCCTGCAATCATAGCCTTGTTTCTCTATTCGCTGCTTCCAATAATCCGAAACACTTTCACCGGAATCAACGGAGTAGATCCGGCGGTGCGCGAAGCGGCGCGCGGGATGGGTATGACCGATTGGCAGATGCTGACCCAGGTCGAGCTTCCGCTTGCGATGAACGTGATCGTTGCCGGCGTGCGGGTGGCGACGGTGATTTCAATCGGAACGGCTACCATCGCGGCTGCAATAGGAGCCGGGGGCCTGGGCACCTACATCTTCCGCGGTCTGCGGATGAATGACAACACGCTGATACTTGCGGGCGCGGTCCCTGCCGCGCTAATGGCTCTGGGCGCCGATTTCGCGCTAGGCTGGATCGAGCGCGTGCTTTCCCCCGGAACTGCCGCCGCTGCCGGCAGAGCCAAAAGGTTGGCGCTGGCAACATGCGCCGGCCTGATCGCCGTCGTCGTGGTCTTCTCTTTGAGCAGAGGATTGTTTTCTTCGAGTGAGCGGCGCGTGGTGGTCGGATCGAAGGACTTCACTGAACAAGTAATCCTCGGCGAATTGATCGCCCAAACAATCGAAGCGAGGACCGATCTCCAAGTCGAGCGTCGATTCGAGCTGGGCGGCGATCTGTGCCATCGCGGGTTGCTTGCTGGAGAGATCGACACATACGTCGAATACACCGGCACGGCTTTCACGGCTATCCTGAAGCATCCGCCCATCAGCGATCCAGTTGCGGTGTACAATCAGGTCAAACACGACTACGAGTCACGCTTCAACCTGGAATGGCTCGAGCCGCTCGGTTTCAACAACACATTCGCGATTCTGGTTCGAGGCGAAGACGCTCGCCGATTGAACCTCAAGACGATCTCTGAAGCCGCGAGATATGCGCCGCGTTGGCGCGCGGGCTTCGGCCAGGATTTCATGTCACGAGAAGACGGCTATCCCGGTTTCGCTCGCACTTATGGATTGAAGTTTTCGGAGCCGCCGCGCGAGATGGACCTATCGCTCACCTATCGCGCGCTGGCTGGGGGCCAGGTTGATCTGATAGCCGGCAACTCAACGGACGGGGTGATCGATAAGCTCGGGCTTTATCAGCTCGAAGACGACAGGCGTTACTTCCCGCCCTACGAAGCGGCTGCGGTCGTTCGACGCGAAACGCTTGAGCGCTACCCGCAACTCGGAGAGGCGATCAACAGTTTGGCTGGAAAGATCACCAACGAGCAGATGCGCAAGCTGAACTATGCGGTTGACGGCGAGAAGCGCGATGTAAAAGAAGTGGTGCGTGAGTTCCTGGCGCAGTTGTAACGGGCACACTACACTTAAGTCGGATCCTGAGGCACGTCGACTCTAGCGGTTCAGTGATGAGAAACCTGACGCATATTGATCAACCTCTTGCTCACAAACGGAGGCGATGCTCGTGACAAAGGTTCACTCCATCATAGTTCTGCTCGTTCTGAGCGCCGGCAGCCTCGCGCAAACGAAGGAAACTGCGCCCAGGCCATTAGTCTTCACTCACGTGACTATCATCGACGCGACAGGGGCGCGGGCGAAGCCGGACATGACCGTCGTCGTTGTTGGCGATCGTATCGCCAGTATCAATTCAAGCAAGAGAGTTCGCGTTCCGGAAAACGCTCAGGTTGTGGACGCCACAGCAAAGTTCTTGATCCCCGGGCTGTGGGATATGCACGTCCACGCATTTGACAAGAATCTGTTCTCTCCCCTGTTCATCGCCAACGGAATCACTGGAATCCGCGATATGTTTAGCCCGCTTGCGGCGATCAACCAATGGCGGAAGGAAATCAAAGCCGGAACGCTCATCGGCCCGCAAATCGTCGCCGCCGGACCGATCGTCGATGGACCCAAGCCTGTGGTGCCCGGCTCGATCGCCGTGAGTAACGCAGCCGAAGGTGTCAAAGCCGTGAACACGGTCAAGCAAGGCGGCTCCGATTTCGTAAAAGTCTACAGCCTGCTTCCTCGCGATGCGTACTTCGCGATTGCCAACGAAGCGAAGCGTCAGGGCATGGGCTTCGCCGGGCACGTGCCTGATTCGATAACCGCAGCCGAAGCATCCGACGCAAGACAAAAGAGCATCGAGCACCTTACGGGTGTCTTGCTCGCGTGCTCATTAAAAGAAGACCAGGTTAGACAGGAAGCCGCCGAAAGAAAACTTTCAGGCGCTAATCGAATCATAACTTCCTACATTCGAGACCAGGCAGCAGCTCTGGACAGTTTCAGCGAGAAGAAGGCTAATGCGCTGTTTGCTCGCTTCGTCAAAAACGGTACGTGGATGACTCCGACACTCACAGTGCTTCGGGCCATCGTGCTTGTAGGCAACGCCGATTTCAGAAATGACCCGCGGCTCAATTACATTCCGGGTTACCTGAGAAATACGATGTGGGGAGCGGATGCCTTCGGGCTCAAGAGCCGAACTTCTGAAGATGATGCAAACGCGAAGCGAGTCTTTCAGAAACTCATCGAGATAGTCGGAGCCATGAAACGCGCTGGCGTTCCTATAATCGCAGGCACCGACACGCCCAATCCCTACGTGTTTCCCGGATTCAGTTTGCACGACGAGCTTGCTCTTCTTGTGAAAGCCGGACTGACGCCGATGGAGGCTTTGCAAGCTGCAACCCGCGACGCCGCCATCTATCTCGGTCTGCTCGATTCTCTCGGCACAGTGGAGAAAGGCAAGCTGGCCGATCTGGTATTGCTCGATGCGAATCCGCTGGCAGACATCGGCAATACCAAAAAGATCAATGCTGTTATCGTCGGCGGCAAGTTGATTGACAGAGCATCGCTCGATGGGATGCTCGCGAGAGTCGAAGCCGCGAACAAGAATTAGGGTGTTGCCGGCAAAGAGGAATGGCTAGCGTGACCGACTGATAGGATTACTTGTTATCGACTACGGAGTCTGGTTATCGCCGCGCGGATGACAGCGCCATTCCTGGCGTCAGGTTCTGCCTTCAAGTAAGTCTCAAGGTCGCGCGCGGCAGCTTCTTTGTCACCCCGTTGTTCGTGTATCCGAGCGCGCTGCAGGTAAACAGCGGTCAACCGCTTCCCGCTTGTCTCCCACGCGCGATCCAGTTCCTTCTCGGCTGCGCTTAGATCTGCCGCGCTCTGTTGCGCGTCGCTTCCTCGAACCGCAAGCTCGATCAGGGCGTACGCGTGATAAAACCGGGAAGCGTAGCTATTGGCGTTGAGCTGTGTTGCTTCACGGAACGCGTATTCGGCAACCGCGAACTTTCCTTGCCTCATCATCACCAGACCGAACAGGTAGTAGACGGCATCCTGACGGTCGTTGATCTGGCGCGCGCGCTCGAGCGCATCGAGGGCTTCCTTGTCTTTCCCGGTGCGGAACAGTTCCGCGCCGAGCGCGAAGTGCGCGTCGAAGTAGTCATTGAAACTGGCGATCGCTTCTCGAAACGAGGCCACTGCTTCATCGGACTTGCCTTCGCGGAGCCGGGCCACGGCTCTTTCGTAAGCTGCGCGTGCGGGCCTAGGAACGTCTTGGGCGAAATTTGTTCCGGGAGGGGGGAGCACAAGTTCCTTCTTAGCTCTTATCAATACTTCAATGTTCATCACCGCCGCGAAACCCATCCGATCGTCGTTATTGAAGCGAGCCACTTGAACTGCCGGCTCGTATCCCGCGATGGTCACCGCCACCTCGTATTCTCCAGCCCTCAGGTTTGAAAAAGCGAAGTCTCCATCGTTGCGAGTCACCGTCTGACCGATCATTCCTCCCCCGCCAACCGTTAATTCCACTATCGCGTTGTTGACGGTTACGCCGCTGGTCGAACGAACCTTGCCCCGAAGCGTGTTAGTCTGCGCGAAAGCAGCCGAGTTGAATAGCGACGCGAGCGCGAATGCAATTAGGAATGTTTGCCGCTTCATAGGAATGTCCCTCCGCCGGCCCTGGGTGGGGACATTATAAACCAAAATGCCGGAAGTCAGCAGGCGGAAATGTTATTCGCCGCGGGTAGTGCGGGTCGGTCACCCGCCTCGCGCAAATCACGATTTAAACTTCACGATCTTCACTTGTCACTAATTGCTCCGGTAAGTAGCATAAGCCAGCGCAAGCTTAAACGGAGGTCACAATGTTCTGCCCAAAATGTGGCGCCGAAGCCGGTACCACCAGATTCTGCAGATCGTGCGGCACTAACCTGGCTGTCGTGTCGAACGCACTCGGGGAAGGTGAACCATCTCGCCTGCGCACCGTAGCCCTTGGCGGTAGAACGACACTGAATCTGTTTCACTCTTCGAAGCTGTCGAACGAAAGGGACCTCGACGGGCACACGGCCGTATCAGTTTTCGGCGGCACTAGGCTCGACCTGACCGCCGCGCCTTTCGCAGTCGGCGAGACGAGGATCAGTGTTATTTCAGTTTTCGGCGGGACAGAGGTGTTTGTTCCGGACGATGTAGCCATTCGCGTCACCGGGGTCTCAGTTTTTGGCGGAGTCAAAGTTCGAGGGCGTGAGTTGAACAACGGGATCTTCAGCCTGAACAGCTACGAGACGCCAGATTACGCTAATGCAGCGCGGCGCCTTCACATCGACGCGACGACAGTTTTCGGTGAAGCGAAGATCAAGAGATGATCGTGCTTTGTCTCAGTCGCATTGTCAGGGTATTGCTTGACACTCTCTTGTTCGGCCCGCTATCCTACTGGTCTTTTTGAGCAAATCTGGCAGTAGTAACGAGGAGAGACTGGAAGCATGGCTAACCACAAATCAGCGGAGAAGCGCGCGCGGCAGGCGGACAGACGGAATGAAGCTAATCGCCGCAATCGCAGCCGGCTCCGCACCGAGATAAAGAAACTTCGCGCCGCAATCGAGGCGGGCAACCAAGAAGAGGCGAAGTCCCTGCTAGGCGGGACCGTATCGCTGATCGACAAGTCGATTCAAAAGGGGATCATTCACCAGAACGCCGCCGCCAGATACAAATCGCGGCTTACCTCCAGCGTGAACGGGATGTCTGTGTAGCCAAGCGCGCGCTGGCATACGCACCCGCGAATTTCCTGCCGAACTAGAACCTCATTTCGACCAAGCTGCAAACGGCTCACCCGAAAACACACTCTACGGCCTCGTGGTGGGGGGCAAAGTCAGTTCGGCGACCAGATATTGCATCTGGAGCCGAGGCGTCGCCTCGGAGTTCTTTATCGCATTGTCAACTTCGGCGATGCGGCGAAGCCCGTGGACCAGCTCGGCGCGCGGCGTGCCGCGCAATTTCTTGAAAAAAGCCGGGCTCCATTGCCCCGTGGCTTTTGTTACCTCCTGCGCCGACGCGCCCCGATCGATGAGTTCCTTTCCTGTCAGCAGCCTTCGATAAAGACTGGCAAGCGAACCGAGTATGGGAAGCGCATCGCTATCGTCCAGCAAGCGCTCCATAAGCTTGAACGCGCGCTTGCGGTCTCGCGCGTTGATTGCGTCCCAGAGCTCCCAGCTCGTGTGTTCGCGGGCACGCGGCACAAGTTCCTGAACCGCTGCGCTGGTGATCGCGCCGCCGCCCGCGTAGGCGTAAAGCTTGTCGAGCTCGTTCACCAGCCGGTTTAGCCGGGTGCCTACAAGCCCAAGCAATAGTCGAAGCGCGCCCGGCTCGATAGTGCATCCGTTCCGCTTCAGGCGGTCTTCGGCCCACCGCGCAGCGCGAGCCTCGTCAAGCAAATCAAACGTTACAACCGCGCAGCTCTTCGTGAGCGCGGTCGTAAGCTTGCGACGTTTGTCCGGCGAAACGGCTTGAAACACTACTGTCGTTGTGGGCGCCGGATGCTTTAGATAGGTGAGGACCATCTCCTGCTCGTCCTCTTTGATCCTGTCGAAATCACGAACGACCACTATGCGGCGGGTGGACATCATCGGCATCTGGTTAGCGGTATCGAACGCCATTGCCGCGGTCGTCTTTGTGCCAGTGCCGTTGTCCGCGCCTATAGAGTATGCCGACAGGTTGAACACCCGGAGCGTTTCGTCAACGGTGTCGTGCAGCAGTCGAAGCGCGCGCTCCTGAAGGTACTGTTCTTCGCCGACAAACAGGTACAGGGGTTCGATTCGCCCATCTTCAACTTCACGGCGAAGATCTTCGTACGTACGTCCGCTGGTTTTCTTCCTGGGGCGCCCGCTCACAGTCCTTCCATGATCGTGGAGACGATGGTCTGCGCGAAATCCTTTGCGATGCGGTCGACTGCGGGATTCTCTTCGTTGAAAAACGATTGTGGATCGTCTGAAAGCTGGTACTCGCCCTCGAAAGCCATGCGAGGGTTCTCGAAAATGATCTTGTGAGTCTTGAGGTCGCGTACTACGATGCTGACGACGATTCGAACATCCCACACGCGAGTGCGGCCGCGATCGTCGAGGATCGAACCCACTGCTCGAAAACCGCGAATGTCACCGTTGAGTACGGCATCCGCATCCTCCTGGTCGTTGACCACGCGAAGGGCGCGGGCGCGCTTCAATATCTCGTCGATCACCGCGTGTGTGAATCGCTGCTCGACGCGATACTTGAGGCTCGAGTTCTGAAAGACCGGGACGGCAATCGTCTTGATGTTGACTGGCAGGCTCTTGCCCTTGCCGGCCTGCTTGTAGCCGCACACGTCGACAATCATACCCAGCGCAAGAGCTAAAACGACCGGCTTGAACATTGCGCCTTGATACTAGCTTTTGTTAAGTGAGTTGGGCAAGCAGGGTGAGTTGAAGAAGCATGGTGTCGGGCGCCGGCTTCGCGCCTTTGCGTAAGAACGTCTCGCAAAGGCGCGAAAGCCGCCTGGTATCAGTGAAACGAATCAGAGTCAGGCGCCGGAGACATGCTTTCGCTGTTGTCGCCGTTAAGCGCCGCCATCGCCATTGCGCTTGAAGTTGAGGCTGCAAGCATCGATGCAAGGTAGCTGTCTGACAGCAGCACGCCATCCGACAGCAGTACTCCATCCGAAAGCAGCACCCCGTCCGACAGCAACACTCCATCCGAAAGCAACACTCCATCCGAAAGCAGCACTCCATCCGAAAGCAGCACGCCGTCCGATAGTAACACCCCGTCGGAAAGCAACACGCCATCCGACAGCAGCACTCCGTCCGACAGCAGCACGCCGTCCGATAGCAACACTCCCTCGGCGTAGATGCCCTGATATTCGAGCATCAGCTTGGCTCCGGAAACGACGTTCCACCTCTGAATGATTTTGCCGCCCCATTCGAAGCTTGCGTCCGCTATCGTGGTCGACTCATTCGGCGCCGCGCCCACAAGCATAGGCGCACCCGACTTCAGCTTCCACAGTTTCGACTTGATGAGCCCCGCCAAACGAACCGCGCCTTCCACGTTCAATTCACCCGCGCCCTGCTCGAGCATGTTGAATCCGGCAAGCGGCTGTGCGGTGTACTCGAGCGCAGCCTTGACCAGATTGGGAGTGAAGCTCGGGTTTCGATGTATAAGCAAAGCCGCCGTTCCGGCAACCGCGGGCGTCGCCATCGAGCTGCCGCTCATATACATCATCCCGTGGACGGCTATGCTGCTTACGTTAGCGCCCAGCGCTGGAGACTGGCTCAGAATTCGGTTGTCGGGAGACTCTGCCTCGATGATCTTGTTGCCTGGAGCTACCAGATCAGGCTTGATCAGATTGTCGTGATGCTTGACCCCGGCGTCATCGGTGTAGTATCCGCGCGTCGGCCCGCGAGAACTGTAAGTTGCGACGCCGTCGTCGGCCCGCGCGTCCGTGCCGAATGTGTTGGCCGCGCCTACGGTGATCGCCGAAGGCTCAATACCCGGCGAGTGTATCGCGCCGTAGACTTTGTTCCCGCCAGCGTCCTTGCCCGAGTTTCCAGCCGCAACGCATACGACGATTCCGGCATTGAAGGCTCGCCTCACCGCCTTGCACAGGGGATCGTCGACGTAGGAATCGACAGCAACAGCGCCGAAGCTGAGATTCATAACGCGAATGTTGTAGGCGTCCTTGTTAGCTATGCACCAGTCTATCCCTTCAATCGCCCTCGAGACCGAACCTTGACCCTCGGAGTTCAGAACTCTGACGTTGATGATCTTCGCACCGGGAGCTATGCCGGTATATGCGCCGCCCGAGACGTGATCGTTGCCTGCCGCAACTGACGCGACGTGGGTGCCGTGACCGTATGGGTCATCCGTTCTTCCCTCACCGGTAAAGTCAACGCTGGCGACCACTCGACCGCCTTTGAAGGAGTGATGGGATGAATAAATGCCGGAGTCGAGAATCGCAATTCCAACCCCCGAGCCGGTGATCGCGCGCGGCGACCCGGAGTTTCTGGCTAAAGCAGCGCCAGTCGTGGTTTCGAGATGACCGGTCACTTGAATCGGTCGATCGAGCGAAATATAGTTAACCGCGCTGTCGGAAGCCAACTGGTCTATGACCGAGGCGGGCACGCGCGCCGCGAGTTGTTGATCATTGTTCAAGCTCTTTGGAACAGTCCCGCCTAACTGGCTCACTCTCGCTGAGAGGGTTCTGAACGCCCGACTGGTTCCGTGGGCCTTGGTGTCGATGATAACTGAAACCAGTTCATCCGACACTTGGTTGACGGCTTCCCGCACGTCGTCCGATATCCTGCGCGCCCGCCTCTCTTCTTGCGGGCTGGATTCGGCGTGGACTTTGGGCGTGAGGAGCTGCCCTAACGGAATGCCTGTCATCGTGGGGGACACGAGCAGAACTGCTATCAACCATCTCGTGGGGAATTTCATTCTGTGGTCTCCGATACCGCGTTCACTGCTGCTGATCCCAGAGGTATTTGCAATCAGCAAGATTGTCTTTATCAAGACCCGTGCCGGATGAATCGAAGGATCGCCGAAAGGATTGAACAGACGCTTTGACCGGCTTGGCTAACGCAAGTTGCAGCTAATAAAGGCCCAGCTTTCTCCCACAGAAGCAAACACTTAACCCAGCCTACTTACGAGGGCGGTAACTCTGCTTTTGACCGGCGACGCGACCGAGATCTTGAGCGCCGTAGAAGGCGTTGAAGATCGTCGCAGTCAGTCTTCGGTCAAACTGACTAGATTCATTCGCGTAGTTTAAATGATTGCGGACTTGACCGAACGAGGGGAAAGAGCCGCTGAGTGCGCCGGCACCCCGGATGTGCCGATCGCTTGAGTCGTCACCGAACTCCATACGAGATCAGATGAGAACTACGTTGAGAGCATCAGATTGCACTCAAACCGGGGAGATGCTATCCTTGCCCCCCTTCTTTTGAAATGTGGTTTTTGTCGCGATCTATGAGGCCTTTCTAAAGGACAAAAACGGGCTGCTCCATTTACATTGTCCTTTAGCGTTTTCGTTAAACAAAAGTGAAATGAATTCACACCCAATGGCATTAGTGGGTGAAGGAGGAAAAACCGATGTTTGGTTCAGCGATACTTGACGTTGCCACCGGCATGATCTTCATCTATTTGCTGTTGGCCTTGATAGTCACTTCGCTCAGCGAGTTGATTGCCGCCTGGTTGAAATGGCGGGCGACGAACCTTGCTGTGGGAGTCCGAAACATCCTCAATGGTGCGGGTGATCAGGATTTCGCGAAGAAGCTCTACGAGCATCCTCTGGTCAAGAGCCTCTACAAGGGTAAGAAGGGGCCTTCATATATCCCTTCTCGCACGTTTGTTCTTTCTTTGTTGGACATCATCTGCCCTGTTGATCCCTCAGGCCCCAGAGCCTTAGCCAAGGTTCAGGATGCGATCAATGGGCTGCCCAATGGTGACCTCAAGA
The DNA here is from genome assembly GCA_038040445.1 of Acidobacteriota bacterium. NCBI lineage: Bacteria > Pseudomonadati > Acidobacteriota > Blastocatellia > Candidatus Onstottus > Candidatus Onstottus frigus. The sequence goes on from JBBPIG010000011.1 coordinate 101,409, forward strand.
AAACGCTTGCAGTATTGTTGGACGAGGCTGGGCATGACCTCAAAAAGTTCGAGGAGGCTATCGAAATCTGGTTCAATAACGCGATGGAACGCGTTTCTGGTTGGTACAAGAGAAAGTCGCAAATAATAACCATCATCCTGGCCGCTCTGGTCACGATACTCGCCAATGCCGATAGCATCCTGATTGGCAAGAGCCTGTCAAGCGACCCCGCATTGCGCGCTTCAGTTGTCGCCGAAGCGCAGAAATTTGTTGAGGAAAATAAAGCTACGCTTCTGACTCCAAAAGAGCCTACGGCAGATTCTGAGGAGGCTAAAGCTAAAAAGAAACTAGACGGGTACAAACAGCAGATACAAAACCTCGGCGTTCCTATCGGCTGGGCTCAGAGGGATCCTAACCACCCGGATGTCCAGGATCCCCGATATCCGCCACTGGTTAATCCATTTGACTGGGGAGGTTGGCTAAAGAAGCTTCTTGGTCTGCTGCTTACGGCAATAGCCGTTTCCCTGGGCGCGCCGTTCTGGTTCGACATGCTCAATAAAGTTATCAATATCCGCTCGGCTGGCAAAGCGCCGGAAGAAGGACAGAAGTCTCCAAAGCAGACGCAGACGCCTCCTGAGCCCGGAGAAACACCCAGGCAGGCAAGCCAGAGGGAGGACAAGAGCAAGTAGAACTAGCGATGCTCACATCGCTCGAGTTTCGCGGTTCTGCGACCAATACGGCAAGCTCGCCAGGATCCGAGAATCTATTCTGATCTTGGCGAGCTTTGCAGCCTTCATTCGAAGTAAACATCGTTCCAGTCGGTCACTTGACCACGACATTAACGAGTTTCCGCCGGATCACAATCACTTTCGCAACTTCGCTGCCGGCAGTGGCGGCTTTGATTTTTTCATCGGCGAGCGCCGCCGCGCGCAACTCGTCTTCGCTGGCGTCCGGGCTTGCGACGATGCGGCTGCGCAGCTTGCCGTTTACTTGCACGGCGACTTCGATCTCTTCTTCACGCGCAAGCTCGGCGCTGAACTCCGGCCATCTGGCGCGCGACAGGCTCTCAGAATGGCCGAAGCTCTCCCACAGTTCTTCGGATATGTGAGGAGCGAAAGGCGCCAGCATCGGCATCAAGGCCTCGAATGCTTCACGCGCGACTTGTGCATCCAGTTCGCCCGGCGCGCCGTTCTTTTCGACGGCTTGATCGAAAGCGTAGATCGCGTTGGTCAGCTCCATCAACGACGAGATGCACGTGTTCAAGTGCAGCCGCTCTTCAAAGTTCTCGGTTATCGAGCGGATGATCTGATGCGTGCGGCGACGCAGAGCCCGCTGATGCCCGTTAAGCTCGTCAAGCTCGATTTGGTTCGTCGATCCGCCGCTGGCTCCCGCAAAGCGGCTCTGCCACTTGTAAGCGATTCGCCAGACGCGTTGCAAGTACCTGGAAGCGCCTTCGAATCCGGTGTCAGACCATTCCTTGTCTTTCTCGGGAGGGCCGGCAAACAGCACGAACATGCGCAGCGGGTCCGCGCCGTGAATGTTGATCATCTCGATCGGGTCGACCGCGTTGTTCTTCGACTTTGACATCTTCTCGCTGCGCCCGGCCTCGATCGGCTTTCCGCAAATCCGGCAAGTTCTCTCCTCGGTCACCTGCTCGGGAAAGAGCCATTCATGCTCGGGGCACTTGAGAGTCTCCTTGCAGATCATCCCCTGAGTGAGCAGTCTCTTGATCGGCTCATCGAACTTCACCAGCCCCATATCGCGCATCACCTTGCACCAATAACGCGTGTAGATCAGGTGCATCACCGCGTGCTCGATCCCGCCGATATACTGATCGACCGGCATCCAGTAGTGGACCTTCGCCGGATCGAACGACATCTGGTCGTTGTGCGGATCGCAGTAACGAAAGTAATACCAATTCGAATCGACGAACGTGTCCATCGTATCGGTGTCGCGCTTCGCCGGGCCGCCACACTTCGGGCAGTTCACGTTTACAAAGTCGGGCACGTGATCAAGCGGCGACCCGCCTTCCACTTTCAGATTGACTCCCTTGGGCAAGACCACTGGAAGCTGCTCGTCCGGCGCCGCAACGATGCCGTCGCGTTCACAGTGAATCATCGGCACCGGCGTGCCCCAGTATCGCTGGCGGGAAATTCCCCAGTCGCGCAGCTTGTAGGTGATCGACGCGCGTCCAAACACGTGAGCTTCGGCGTACTCGATCATCAAGCGATTCGCTTCCGCTGAAGGCAACCCGCTCCACTCACCGGTGTTCACCGTATTAGTCCACGCCTCGTCGGCCGATTCCATTTCTTCCGCTGGAATCTCTCGGCCCTCGGCGTTCAGCTTGATCTGGCGAAACGGCAAGTTGTATTTGCGCGAGAACTCGAAATCGCGTTGATCGCCCGACGGCACGGACATAATCGCGCCCGTTCCGTACTCGATCAGCACGAAGGTCGCGATCCATATCGGTACGCGCTCCTGGTTGAACGGATTGATCGCGTAGCATCCGGTGAAGATGCCGTGCTTCTCGAGCTCGTCGATGCGGCCGCTGCGTTGCTCTTGCTTGAGTTTCTCGGCGAAGGCCAACACTTCGCCGCGCTGCGGCTTGCCTTCGAGGATCTTCAACAGCGACGGATGCGCGGGCGCCAGAATGATCGCGTTGGCGCCGAAGATCGTGTCGATGCGTGTCGTGAATACTGTTATCGACTCGTCTGCGGCATCAACCTCGAAACGAACCTCTGCGCCCAGGCTTTTGCCGATCCAGTTGCGTTGCATGGAGAGCACGCGCTCGGGCCAGCCGCCTTCCAGTTGATTCAATCCTTCGAGCAGTTGATCCGCGTAGTCGGTGATTCGCGCGAACCACTGCAACAACTGCTTCTGAATGACCGGCGTGTCGCATCGCCAGCAGACTCCGCCCGACGCTTGCTCATTCGACAGCGAGATATTTTCCTTGGGGCACCAGTTGACCGGCGCGAGCTTGCGATAGAGCATCCCGCGCTCCCACATTCGAATGAAGAACCACTGGTTCCACTTGTAGTACTCGGGATCGCAAGTGGCAATCTCGCGCGACCAGTCATAGCTGAGGCCCATGCGCTGAAACTGCCACTTCATGTAAGCGATCGCGTCGCGAGTGAACTTCTCGGGATCGGTGCCGTCCTTGATTGCCGCGGTTTCAGCAGGCTGGCCGAACGCGTCCCATCCGAACGGGTGAAGCACGTTGAAGCCGCGCATCCGCTTGTACCAGGCTAGTGCGTCCCCGATCGCAAAGTTTGAGACGTGCCCGATGTGCGCGCGCCCGGAGGTGTAGGCGAGCATTTCGAGGCAATAGAACTCTTCACGGCCGGGGTCTTCTTTGACCTCAAAGGTCTTCTCATCGGCCCAGCGCTTCTGCCACTTTTGTTCGATCTCTTGGGGGAAGTATTTTTCTTTCATCCTGCCATAATCAGTCGTCGCCTATGCGGCTAATTCATATTGCCGGGTCTGCGCTGCGAGAGTGGGCTCGAACTTCGCTGGGATGACAGACAAGGTTAACGCGGCTGCCTGTTGGGCTTCTGCTAAACCAAGGTTAGCCTTCACAACTTCGTCGTCTGGCGCCAGCACTAATGCTCTCTCGAACGTTGCGACAGCCTCAGCAGTCCGCCCTACTCTAGCTAGCGCGACGCCATAATCGTTAAGTGACTCAGGCGCAATGAAACCAGCGTCTTCGGCCCGCTCAAACTCTTGGATTGCTTTCTCGAATCTGTTTGCTTCAACATCGGAGACGGCCAGCATCGCATGAGCCAATCCAACATTCCGTCTGGTTGCCTCGCCCGGTCGATACGCACAAGCCCGAAGCATATCTGCAACAGCCTGTTCCAACCTGCCCTGCTCGTACGCCTGAATTCCTAACGACGTGTGAACACACGCTAGGTTTGTTTGTATCAGTTCTTCAAACCCAGGATCCGGGTTTGGCTGAACAGCAATCGCTTCTAGAAAGATCTCTCCCGCAAACCTTAGGTTCTCCTGGCCTGCTTGTTCAACACCATACTTGAGGTATGCAATTGCGAGATTATATCGCGCGAGTTCGTAGGTACTATCGATTCTAAGCACGAATCGCATAGCCCAAATGTGACGCGGCCAATCGGCGGAATCGCTAAGAGTTCTAACGAGGTCGTTGTGCAGAACGCCTATGTAACCTGGGCTTAGCGCGACGGCTTCTCTGAACCTCGACTCCGCCTCCAGGTGGTTGCCTTGACCGAAAAGAGTTCTACCCGCTTCGAAGACTTCCTTGGCGACTTCCTCTTGCGTCCGGATTTGGTTCGGCCTTACCGAATAGGCGAACCTCGACGACGTGCCGGACTCATCGACGAATTCCAGATCGTATGCTTCGTCCGGCTCGCTAAATGCCGTTGTGACAACTGCTCGCTCCCCCTTCTTGACGGCGTACTCCGGCAAATCCTCAGCGAGTTCTACGACCTCAAGCTCCTGGGCTTTCCTTGGAGTCACCCTCTTGATCTGGCTCGGCGTCACCCAGTAGGCGAGTCTCGATGACGTTCCCGATGGGTCCACGAACTCCAAGATATACCCTTCCTCAGGCTCATCAAAGACTTCGACTACAACCCCTTGCTCGCCACGCGTCACACCGTACTCAGGCAGATCCTCGACCAACTCCACGTTATCCAGCAGATTCGCTGTTCTGGTTTTGAGCATGGTCAACCTCCTTTATGGGAGTACCAACAGGGTAACTAGGCTCGGATCATCCTTACCGTGCCTTACTATCCAAGCCGTCCGCACATTCTTCGTGCTGCCATTTACTCCCAATATCGGCATATCGACCCGATACGCCTTCCCCCAGTTTTTCCTCTCAGCCTCAAAAACGGCTTCGTGATATGGTAGCTCATCCAATATGCGTTGCTTCAGGATTTCCCAATTTGACTGATCAAATCCAAGCGCAGCCTTGAATACTCTTGCCTTATCCTTGCCACTAGAGCCATCAGGTCGCGCGGCCTCATGATTTGGGTTCAGTGCATAGCCTTCGAGCTTCTCGCGAGCGATCTCGGCATTCTGGTAATTCGGTAATGCGTGGGGATGTATGTTCCGGCCATCATCTGCCATCGACGCTCCGCTTAAACCAGCCAACTTACGCCGTCGTGCAACCTTCCGGTCGTAGCTCGCTCCTTATCCCCAGGAGTCTCTAAGATAAATGGTACACGACGGAACTTCAAGGTACGTGAAGGTGAAAGGCGTCTTCAAAAACTCCCGTGACCCGGCTGGCCCTGTTCACCGGCTCACCCAGCAGACTCCGGTCGTCTGAACGCGAAAGTTATTGCTCACGCTCTTGTGGACGCGCGTGCGAATGCCGATACTACGTTAGCGACGAGACAGGCTTCGACCCAATACGCTCAATGATCAAGCAAACCAATTCGGCATTGTTGATAGCCACCCTTTTTGCCGGGTCACTCGCTGCGCAGACCGCGCCGCGCCTGGGACCCGGGCGAAAATACACAAGCATCGAACGAATGAAGATCGAGCGACTCAGAGCCGTTCACGCCGACCGCACGCGTTTCGCCGCCGAACGCAAACCAGTCTCGCTGGAAACCGGCTACAACGACTATCGCGCCGTCCTGCACGCTCACGCCGAGGACTCGACGCACACCGGCGGGACGCGGCCGGAGTTGCTTGCCGCGGCCAGGCGAGCCGGCGTTCACATCGTGATGCTCACCGATCACGTCCGGCCCGAACGCGACGTTATCAACGACAGTTGGCGGGGTCTTCACGAAGGAGTGCTGTTCATTCCCGGCTCCGAAGACCGTGGTTTCTTGTCGTTCCCGATCAAGTCGATCAAGGGATTGGAACCCGGTTCACGCGAACAGTATGTCGAACTGGTTCGCAAGGGCGGCGGAAACATCTTTCTGTCTCACGTCGAAGAGCGCGCCGACTGGCCAACCGATCAACTCGATGGGCTCGAGATCTACAATCATCACACCGATGTGAAGGGCGAGGGCGCATTCAACCTCTGGCTGCAAGGCTCGCTCACCGATGCGGTGCGGCTGCCGGAGCTTGTCGCCGCGCTCAATGAATACCCGGAAGAAGTCTTCGGCGCGCAGCAGGATTACCTGGCAGACATCATCGCCAAGTGGGACCGCGATGCGCAGCAGCATAAGCTCACCGGAGTCGCGGCAAACGATTGTCATCACAACCAGGTGTTCACCGTTACCGCGATCGATGAGAACACAGTCGAAGTCGGCTACATCACAAGCAAACCGACGACGACTCGCGTGACTGTCGACAAGCTTCCCGGCGTAGCCGCGCTGGTGAAAGGAAGAAAGCCGGGCGAGTTGATTGCGCGACTAGACTTCGATCCTTACGAGCGCAGCTTGAGCTACGTATCAACTCATATTCTGGCGCGCGAGCTTACGGAACCCGCCGTGCGCGAGGCGCTCAGGCGCGGTCACGCTTACGTCGCGCACGATTGGCTCTGCGACTCGACCGGCTTCGCGTTCATTGCTCGAACCGGCAAGCAACCCAACTTGATAATGGGCGATGAGGTTAAGCTCGGCAGTGAGCTCAAGCTGACCGCGGCAACTCCCGTTGAGTGCACAATGAAGCTGATCCGCAACGGCGAGGTGATTCAGTCCGCGAAGACAAGCCGCGTCGATTTCGATGTGAAGACGTCCGGCGTGTATCGCATCGAAGCCTGGCTCGAGGTGGACGGCGAGCAGCGCCCGTGGATCTACTCGAACCCAATCTACATCCGCTGATACTCGAGACTATCAGAAGAGCATGGAGTTCAGGCTTTAGCCTGCTCTTGCTCGGTCAATCAGAACGAACGCAGGCTAAAGCTGAACTCCATGCTCTTCTGCAATTTCGCGAAGGCGAGCGAGATTCCACTCGTAACCTCTCTCCTTGTCGACGGGAGTCTCCAGGATAAAAGGGATTCCCCGAAGGTTAGCGTTATGCGTCACACGCCGGAACGCATCCGCGCCGATGTGACCGAGCCCGATATGCTGGTGTCGATCGACGCGCGAGCCAAGCGGAGCCTTTGAGTCATTGCAATGGATGACCTTGATCCGGTCGACTCCAAACGACCGGTCGATTGCCGCGATTGTCGTCTTCAATCCAACACCCGTCGAGATGTCGTACCCCGATGCGAATGTGTGCGCGGTATCGAGACATACATCCACCGGCAGATCACCAAGCGCCTCGAGCAAGCTCGCCATTTGATTGAAGTCGCTGCCGATAGACGTGCCTTGCCCGGCTGTGTTCTCGATCAATATTGTAAGAGCGTTCTTGCGCCCAGCGCCGGCGGCTTTCGGCGCAGCGCCTTTCAACTTGAGACCCCGCGCCGCCTCGCGGATTGATTCGACGGCGGTTGCGATTCCGATATCGACTGGCGCTACTCCGGGATTGCCCGGATGAACGACCAGGTAATCAGCCCCGAGCGCCAGCCCACGTTCGAGCTCTTCTCGGAATGCGGCGCGAGACCTTGCCAGCAGCATTGGGTCGGTCGCAGCAAGGTTGATCAGGTAGACCGAATGAATCACCAGCGGCCACAGGCCGGTTTTCGCGCGCGCATCGCGGAACTCGGTGATCTCGGCATGCGTCAGCTCACGAGCCGCCCAACCTCGGGGATTGCGAGCGAAGATTTGAAGACAGTCGCAGCCTAGCGCGTCGGCCCGGGTGATCGCGTTCAGCAGGCCTCCGGCTATCGAGGTGTGAACGCCCATTCGCGGAGTGATGTTCTTGCTCACAAGGCACAATTTCAACACAAAGCTACCGGGTCGCAAAGCGATCAAAAATCGGCGCGAATCCGTCAAACCCGCGTCATCGGTGGTCTATGAGTTCGTGAGAATCGCATTGCCAACGCCGAATAGACCACGGATGCCGCTGATTCGCCTGATTTGCGCGGATACGTCTTTGAAGTCTCCGTGGTAAACTGTCGCTCTAATGAAAGCTGACCCGGTCAAGCTCGAAATCTTCAAATCACTCTATTCCTCCGTCGCCGAAGAGATGGGCGTTAGCCTTCGCCGCTCGGCCTTCTCGCCCAATATCAAAGAGCGCCGAGACTACTCGTGCGCCGTCTTCAACAGCGAAGGCACGCTCATCGCGCAGGGCGATCACATGCCTGTTCACCTCGGCTCGATGCCTATGTCCGTGAGGGCCGCGCTTGAGACCGTCGATCTCGGCCCCGGCGATATCGTTGTTCTCAACGACCCATACGCAGGGGGAACTCATCTACCCGATGTAACAATGGTGGCCGCGGTGTACGGCGAAAGAAGGCAGAAGGCAGAAAGCAGAAGGCAGAAGGCGGAAGGCAGGAGGCAGGCGAGTAGAAGCGAACGACTGCCTTCTGACGAACCCCTTCTGCCTTCTGACCGGCCCCTGTTTTACGTGGCCAACAGGGCTCACCACGCGGACATCGGAGGCGCGACGCCGGGCTCGATGGGTCGCGCGGATGAGATTTATCAAGAGGGTTTGCGGATTCCTCCAGTGCGATTGATGATCGGCGGCCTGGTCAACGACGACGTGATGAGGCTGATCTCCGCTAACGTTCGAATCCCCGAAGAACGCGAAGGCGATCTGACCGCGCAGCTCGGCGCGATTGCAACCGGCCAAAAGCGGCTGCTCGAAATAGTAGAGCGCTATGGTTTCAAAGAAGCCGATCTTTACGCGACGCACCTGGTCAACTACACCGCCGAGATGATGCGCCGCGTCATTCGTGACTTGCCCGACGGCGTTTACGAGGCCGAAGACTTTCTCGACGACGATGGCTATTCGAACGATCCTGTGCGCATAGCGGTTCGCATAGAGATTAAAGGCGATCGCGCCACCGTCGATTTCACTGGCAGCGCCCCGCAAGTGCGCGGCCCCATCAACGCCGTCGAAGCGATCACCGTTTCGGCGGTCTATTACGTCTTTCGCTGCTTGATCCCGATGAACGTTCCCGCGAGTTGGGGCATCCTGCAACCGATCAAGGTAATCGCTCCGATGGGAACGGTGGTCAACGCTCGTCCGCCTGCCGCGGTGGCCGGTGGGAATGTTGAGACTTCTCAGCGAATAGTAGACACGGTGCTGCTCGCGCTGTCGAAAGCCGGCGCGCCCGTACCCGCGGCGAGCCAGGGAACGATGAACAATCTCACGATAGGCGGAACGGACCGGCGCACCGGTAAGCCGTTCGCTTATTACGAAACCGTTGCGGGCGGCCTGGGTGCGCGGCCCGGATTAGATGGCATAGACGGGATTCATACGCATATGACCAACTCGCTTAACACGCCTGCCGAGGCGATGGAATACGCATACCCGATGCGTGTGCTCCGATATTCGATACGCCGCGGAAGCGGCGGTGGGGGCCAATTTCGGGGAGGCGACGGAATCGTACGCGAGCTGGAATTGCTAACCGATGCGCGGGTGACGATCCTTTCTGATCGGCGAAAGACCCGGCCTTATGGTTTGAACGGCGGCGAGCCGGGGGCGCCGGGCCGAACTGTGCTGGTCACCAAGAACGGCGAGCTAGTCCTGGCTGGAAAGGATTCCGTTCACGCCAACGCGGGCGATCGCATTCGCATCGAGACGCCCGGCGGCGGGGGATGGGGGCAAGAAAGTAAAAAGGCAAAAATAAGAAATAGGGTACCCGGCACCCCAAGTCGATCAAGTCGACATCCTCCATTCATCCAAGACCGTTTCAATTTTGTCTCTCACTCTGTCGCGCGCAAGCTGCCGATCATCGTGCTTGAACAGTAGCTCATCATAGTCGGTGTACGCGTGCCGCACGTGAGCTCGAACTGCGAGGAACACAGCGTCGGGCTCGAACGACTTTGCCGCAGCGGAACGGCCGACTCGTCCGCTGTGCTTCAAACAAGCGTGCTCTGCGATCTTGATATCCGCCCCGGAAGGGATGCTTGGAAACTGTTCGCGAATCGCCTGAGCAAACTCGGCTACGTATTTGCGATCGAGACTCTCACGGCGCACCGCTTCTCTCTCGCGACGCCTGGCGCGCTCTTCGGAGTCGGCCTCCGACTCGGCCAGCGCGCGCTCGATGGCTTCTGGCTCGGCAAGGATTCCTTGACGCTCATAGCGCTTGCGGCTGCGAGACCACTCGACCACGACAGCCCAGAGCTTTGAATACTTTGTCGATCTTCGCGTTATTGCCGCGTCACCTCGCGGCAGGAACTCGAGATGATCCAGATCCGCGCACTCCAAACACAGCGCACCTTTCTCACCTTGAAGCCGGATCAGATTTCCCTTAAGCAGATCCCTTCCGCACTCCCCGCAGGTTGAGGAGGTGCGGCGCAATATGAACACGACCAGATCTTCGCGCTTTTCGACGCCAGGCATGCGGGCATTTTGCACCGACACGAAGAGGTTTTCAACATAACTGTGGCTTGGCCCAGTCGCGCCAATGTCAGCTTGCTTGTCACCATCTGACGGCCGCTGATAAGATTCCCGCGCAATGTCCGAAGAAATCCGAGAGCGGCTCGCGCGAGTTCGTGATCAGATCGCGCGAGCAGCTGAACGCGCCGGCCGAAGCGCCGAAGACATAACCCTCATCGCCGTCTCCAAGACATTCGATCCAGCGACCGTGCAGCAGGCGGTGCTTGCAGGCGCGAGCGACCTCGGCGAGAACCGCGTGCAAGAGGGCATCTCGAAAGCTGCGATGATCAAGGGAGACGTCCGGTGGCATCTAATAGGCCATTTGCAGTCGAACAAGGCCCGGCAAGCAGTTGAGACCTTCGATGTGATTCATACGATTGATAGCGGCCAGTTGGCCGAGCGGCTCGACCGAATCGCAGGCGAGATGGGGCTAAGGCCCGTGGTGCTTGCGCAGGTCGATCTCGCACACGAGTCGACTAAGTCGGGCGCTGACGAAGGCGAGTTGCCGGCAATCATCGAAGCTCTGGATTCAGCTAGTCACCTCGAGTTCCGCGGACTGATGACATTGCCGCCTTTTTTCGATTCGCCCGAGCAGACGCGACCTTACTTTCGAAGACTGCGCGAGATAATGGAAGGCATGAACCGGGGTCGCCGGCCGGAGCAAAGGCTGACCGAACTGTCGATGGGAATGAGCCACGACTTTGAGGAAGCGATCGAGGAAGGCGCGACGATGGTTCGAGTCGGCACTGCGATTTTTGGATCACGGGAATGACAGAAGGCAGAAGACAGAAAGCAGAAGGCAGGAGGGAGTAGGCAGGAGGGAGAATGCAGAAGGCAGAAGGCAGAAAGCAGAATGCAGAGGGCAGAATGCAGTTGCACGCCGCGGGTCGGCAAACTGTCCTCTGCCTTCTGCCTTCTGCCTTCTGCCTTCTGCCTTCTCCCTCCTGCCTTCTGCCTTCTAACTACTGAGGAGTGAGATTGAATCTAATCGTACTTGCGTTATACGGTATATCACTGGTTGTCTTCTGGGGGACGATTGCCGTCGCCTCGCTTTTATTCCTGCGAGTGCTGCTGACATGGCTGGGAGCGAATCCGTTCGGGCGAATCCCTTATCACCTGACGCGCATAACCGAGCCGCTGGTTCGTCCGGCACGGGCTCAATTCGGCGGCGGCCGCTACCTGCGCTATGATTTGATCCCGCTCGTGATGGGCGTGCTGATTCTAGTCACAGGCTTGTTCATCTCCGGCACGATCGGACAGCTTGGCAGCATTCTTGGCGCTATCGGAAGGAACACTCAGTTGGGCGCAATAGCGTCGAGCGGGATGGTGGGCGAGCTGATAAGGCTGGTGGGACTCCTCTATGTTGTGGCGATTTTCTTAAGGTTATTCCTGCCATTCTTCGGCGTTGGCTATAGGAACAAATCGTTTCATTTCCTGTTCGTAATCACCGAACCGTTACTTAAGCCGCTTCGCCGAATTTTCGTCGCAGGCATGTTTGATTTTTCACCGATCGTAGCTATGTTCCTTGTGCAGATTCTCACCGGCTTCCTGGCAGAGCTGGTAGGCCGATCAAGTTGGTGAGACGGTGCTCGAACTCAATGAAAAAGATGGCGCGGTCACTATCAAGTTAAGAGTTCAACCTCGCGCGCCACGAACTGAAATAGCCGGCGAGTACGCCGGCGGGCTAAAGTTGAAGGTCGCGGCGCCGCCCGTCGACGGCAAGGCGAACGAAGAATGCAGACGCTTCCTTGCAAAGCTGCTGAAGGTGAGCGCAACATCGGTTGAAATCATCTCGGGAGATTCATCGCGCGACAAGGTGATTCGCATTCGCGACATCAGCGCCCGGCGCGTTAATGAGGCGCTAGGGAGGTAGACTCAATGTCGGGACATTCAAAGTGGAGTTCGATCAAGCATAAGAAGGGAGCGCTTGACGCCAAGCGCGGCAGGGCTTTCTCGAAGCTGATAAAGGAATTGACAGTAGCGGCGAGAGGCGGCGGTGATCCTTTTGGCAATCCGCGGCTTCGCAAAGCGATGGACGACGCCAAAGCGCTCAACATGCCCAAGGACACAATGATGAATGCGGTCAAACGTGGCACCGGCGAGATCGCGGGCGCAGCCATCGAGGACATTACCTATGAGGGCTACGGGCCCGGCGGTGTTGCCGTCTTTGTCGAGTGCCAGACTGACAATCGCGTTCGCACGGTCGCCGAGGTTCGGCACATCTTCTCGAAGAACGGCGGCAACCTCGGCGAGTCGGGCTCGGTCGCGTGGATGTTTCAGAAGAAGGGCGCGATCATCATCGAAAAGAACGCGGCCGACGAAGAGAAGATGATGGAACTTGCGCTCGAAGCCGGCGCCGAAGATGTTGCGGGCGATGAAGAGGCCTGGGAAGTCATCACCTCGCCTGAGGACTTCAACGCGGTGCTCGATGCTATCAAAGCCGCCGGCCTCGAGCCGATTTCATCAGACGTCATGATGCGTCCGGCAAACTCCGTTCAAGTCACCGGCTCCACGGCTCAGCAGGTTCTCCGCTTGATGGAAGCGCTCGAAGACAACGACGATGTCTCGAACGTTGCAGCCAACTTCGACATACCGGCGGAGGAGATGGAGGCGGCGGGTTGACTTCCAATTTCGGCAATGAGCCTGTATCACGACGCTCGTTCGCGGCAAAGGGAACTCTCCTGCGCGTGATGGGCGTTGATCCCGGGAGCGATACGACGGGCTATGGCGTCATTGAAAGTGACGGGCGCAGCTACGAGCTGATTGAATACGCGGGCATACGCGCGCCGGCCAGGCTGGCATTCGCCGAACGGCTGCTGGTCATCAGCGAGAAGCTGGAAGAAGTAATCGCGCGGCTTATGCCTCAGGCCTGCGCCGTTGAAGAGACGTTCTATGCCGTCAACGTGAATACGGCGCTCAAGCTCGGCCACGTGCGCGGAGTGGTCTTGCTGGCGGCCGCGCGGGCGGGAGTCGAGGTGTTTGAGTACTCGCCGCTCGAGATAAAGTCGGCTCTTGTCGGCTACGGGCGCGCCGAAAAGCAACAGGTGCAGGAGATGGTGCGCTTGCTTCTGAAGTTGGAGCAGCCGCCTCGCCCGCTCGACGCGTCCGATGCGCTGGCAACGGCGATCTGCCACGCAAACACGGCTTCGACCGCGGCACGGTTTAGCCCTATTGAGCGCGGCGCACACCGGTAGTAATATAAGCTTGTCAACAGGGCCAGGTGGCTTCCCCGAGGCAGGTTGCGAACGGCGAGCGCTTTCGGAACCATCCAGTTCCTAAAGCGCGATCAGTAGCACCGCCGGCAGGCCCTCAAAGGTAGAGCGCCCACTTTATGGATTGATGCTGGAACCATGACGGACCTCTACGGCATTCTTGGACTAACTCCTCGCGCGACCTCCGACGAAATCAAGTCGGCTTATCGAAGGCTGGCGCGCAAATATCATCCGGACGTTTCCGCTTCGCCCGATTCCGCCGCGCGCTTTGTGCGCATCAACCGCGCCTATCAAGTGCTGAGCGATCCGCGGCGGCGCGCGGCTTACGACAGCGGTCAATACTTCGACGCTCAACGCACTTTCTATGCGTCTCGCCAGGCTGAAGTCGTAGCCATGCAGCGTCACTTTGACCGCCTCGTCGACGAGTGGCTGGCGCGAGAGCGACAAGAAACTGCGGCTCGTTCCCACGCGGTGTTGATCGTCGTGCCGCTGTTTCTGTCGGCGTTCTATGTGATGGTTTCGAAAGCGAAGATGATCGAAGAATCGCGGCTGGTCGGTAGAATGGTAATCCTTGCCTTGGCGCTCTACGGTCTTGTTTACCTTGTGAAGAACCTCGCAGTCGTGCTGTCGCGCTATACCTATCACATCCCTGATCATCTCACGTCGGTGTTTCGCGAACAGGAAGTGCCGAAGGACAAATCTATCAGCCGGAGAGCCGGGTTGATCTTCCTGGTGTGCGGGTATCTGGTGTCGATAGGGCTGGGCTACGTCGTGAGCAAGTTCGTGCCGGGACACTACGGCGCAGCGGTGAGCTTGAGCACGCTGCTGGGCGCGTTTGTCTACCCGCCGATTGTGGTGCTGATCATTGGAAGTATACGACGTATCGGTGGGCTGCTGGATCGCTCGTGAAGGTAGTCCGTAGTCCGTAGTCCGTAGCTCGGAGATGTCAACTAAACGACGGACTACGGACTACTGACTACTTCTTAAAAATCCTCTTCGCGATGCTGCCGACATCCGATTTCCAGATGCTGCCGCCGTTGGCGGCCTTGCTCTTGGCGGCGCCGGAACCAATCTCGCGCTTCGCCGCCCTGTTATCGGGGTCTAGCTGGAGAGCCTCACGAAAGTAGTTTTCAGCTTTCTTAGACAGGCCCGCTTCCTTGTATAGCATCCCAAGCTTCACGCGAATCTGCGCATTGTAAGGCTCCAGCTCGGCCGCTCTGGCTAAGTGTTGTTCTGCATCGCGACGGGTCCGCGGATTGCGAATCAGAGCGATGCCAAGATGATAGTGGTAGGCAGCGCGACTCGAGTCCAGCTTGATTGCTTCACGAAGCAGATGAACTGCTGCGTGGTATTCCTTTCTCTCGAAACGCGCTCGTCCTTGCTGGTAGTAGAACTCGGCCCTTTGTGCGGGAGGAAGCTGAGGACCACCGCCCAGATTAGGAATCGGCTCGGCCGCGGCCGATTCACCATGAGTTTTCGGTGGGAGAGTCTTAGCTGAGGAATCGGTGCTGCCCGGTTGCCCGTTCGACGGCTTGAGGTCGCCGCTCTGAGCGCGCTCTTCATCAGACGCGCGAGGCTCGCTCACGACCGGCTCAGGATTGGACCCAGTCGAAGGCGGAGTTCTGGGCTGACTCTGGGGAAGCGAGGCCGATCCTCTTCTTATCTTCTCGTCATAGCCAGCACGCTGCGCCGGCTGGCTCAACGTGTCATAGGCGTGCGTGATTGACGCGAACAGGGCTTCGAGTTTGTTTCGCAGATCGCCGCTGTCGCGCTGATGATAACGGTCAGGGTGATACTTCTTGGCCAGATGATAGTAAGCGGCCTTGATCTCGGCGGTGGTGGCTTGCCGGGTCACACCCAGTAGGTCGTAATAGTCGGCCGAAGTTGAAAAGTGAAGCTTGCGAACGACTTCTTCGCGCAAACGTTCCAGCGAATCGTCAGCCTCACGGGCGGCGGATTGATCTTCGTCTTCTTTGTCGCGATCAAGAAGCTTCAAGAAACCAGCGGCGACCAGCGCGCAAACCGCGCGGTGGGCGTCGGCGTCTCCAAGTCCGCTCAGCGCCCCCACCTCACTCACCGCCGTGGGGGATTCGATGCGCGAGAGTATGTAGCTCTCCAAAGGGATCAAACTGCCCGTATCGGCACGCGGACCACTGGCCTTCGATCTGAGGACTACTGCGTCCTCGGGAACAAGTGCATCAGCAACCTGCGGAATTTCCGCGGCGTGACGCGCGCCTTGAAGCAAGACGTCCGCGGCGGTCAGCCCGAGCGTCACTTCGTGCGCCGCGCGGATTCGCTCGTCAAACGAGTAGTCTCCCTGCGTCCACTCGAAAACCGACATAATTATTTCCATTACCTGCTCGGAGACCAGCTTGCGCATTTGTCCGTCTTCGAGCACCCCCATCTCGACAAGCGCAGGGCCCAGACGGTGAGCCTTGCCGGCAAGCTCTTTGGCCCGCTCGACCTGTTCTGCGGTCGCAAGCTCTTCCTTCATCAACTTGAAGTCGAGTTGCTCGTTTGTAAGATTGCTGATGGCGAATGTGGGCGCGCCAGATTCGAAAAAGACTGCTTTGATCGCCTTACCACGCGACAACCGGAGCAATCCGCTTGAGTTCTTCTGGGCTATCTCGCGTATGAGATCGGGAACAAGTTTTTCGCCTAGTTGTCCTTGCACCGGAGCTTCCTGTGAGGCGGTGGGCTACGGGAGCGGTAGCCGCGGGTGGAGATATAAGGGCAAGTCGGGAGCGGTACTGGCACATTGTAGATGGAATGCATGTGAGAGGCAATAGTCTTCCGTGTCTCGAAAATCTGACGCGCACCCTTGAAACCGGGTGAAACCTTGACATGCCTCACTTCAATCGGTTAGCTTGTAACGTTGCTTCGATCGAAAAATTCGCAACAGGAGTAACCACGAAAGTGAAGCCCGATATTCATCCAAAATACGTGAACGCGAACGTGCACTGCGCGTGCGGGGAGACGTGGCAGACTCGCTCGACCAAGTCGGAGATCCGGCTTGAGATATGTTCCAATTGCCACCCGTTTTTCACAGGGAAACAAAAGCTCATCGATACCGCTGGCAGGGTCGAACGGTTCAATCGCAAGTACGGCCGTAAGACCGAAGCTTAGCCGGTCAACAACATCATTTGGTTGCCGGGGCCGCCCGGTCGCATCCGCGCGTTGACGGTTTCAATCCCGAAACCGTGAGCAAGCCGAATGCGAACAGTCGAAGCGGCAGCCGGCAACCATAGTTTTTTGCGCGAAGGAAGCGATCCGTTTATGAGAGAAGACCAAATCATAGTTGGCGGACAGGCGGTCATCGAAGGCGTGATGATGCGCGCGCCGCACTCGTATGCCGTAGCCGTCCGGCGGCCGGATGGACAGATCGTGGCGAAGTCCGAGCGTTTGCCAGTGCTCGCGGAAAAATATCCGCTGCTAAAACTGCCCGTGCTGCGCGGGTCGGCGGTGCTGATTCAGTCGATGATACTTGGCATCAAGGCGCTGAACTTTTCAGCGAACGTCGTCTTCCACGAAGCGGAGAACGAGCCTGAGATCGAAGAAGTAGAGTTGCAAGCCGCGGGACTAGGCGCGGGAATAATGGCCGTGGCGCCGGTCATGGTCAAAACAGAAACCAGGCCGCCAGCCCCGGTCAAAGAAGCCAAGGGCAAGTCAACCGCCGGAGCCGTGGGGTCAATTGTCTTTGCCCTTTTCTTCAACGTTCTGCTGTTCATCGTGTTGCCGTTATTGCTGACCAACGCTCTGTTCGTTTACTTTGGCGGCGGAACGATCGGCGCACACTCGGAGACCGGCACCTGGTACGCGGACGCGTGGGCATGGATGCGCGCGGCGCTTCATCCGATTCGCCCTTCGGTCGCGTTTAACCTCGTAGACGGCATAATTCGGATGGCCTTTTTTCTGATCATGATCACCAGCTTCTCGCTGCTGCGGGACATCCGCCGCGTGTTTGAGTATCACGGCGCGGAGCACAAGGTCGTGTACACCTGGGAGGCCGACGAAGAGCTGACGGTCGCAAACGCGCGCACAAAGCAGCGACAGCATCCGCGTTGCGGCACCAGTTTTCTGATGGTCGTGATGCTGGTTTCGATTGTGGCATTCTCTGTAGTCAAGTTTGATTCCCTCTTCCTGAACTTCCTCGTGCGAGTGCTACTGATGCCGGTAGTCGCAGGCGTTTCCTACGAAGTAATTCGAGCATCCGCGAGGAGCAGCGCGCAATGGTTTTTCTCGGTGATCACCAGACCCGGGCTTTGGCTTCAGAACATCACAACGAAAGAGCCTGACGATTCTCAACTCGAGGTGGCGATCTATGCGCTCAAGGAATCGTTGAAGCTTGAACCGATCAAATCATGCTCGACAGACTAGATTCAATCGAAGAGAAGTACGAGGAGCTGACGCGGCAGTTGAGTGATCACGAGCTGCTGGCGGATCAGTTGAGGTATACCAAGATCGCAAGGCACCACAACGAGCTGGAACAGATCGTCGCGAAGTATCGCCAGTTCAAAGCGCTCGATCGCGGCATACGAGAGACAACGGAACTGCTCGAAACCGAGGACGACGCCGAGATGGTCAGCCTTGCGCGAACCGAGTTGAGCGAACTCGAGCAACGGCGGGCAAGCATCGAAGCTGAACTGAAAGTCCTCCTTGTGCCCACCGATCCCAACGACGAGAAGAACGTCATCCTCGAGATTCGCGCCGGCACGGGCGGCGATGAAGCTACGCTGTTCGCGGCCGAGATCATGCGCATGTACTCGCGCTACGGCGAGCGACAGGGCTGGCGAGTTCAGGTGCTCGACGCGTCCGAGTCCGGAATCGGCGGAGTCAAAGAAGCCATATTGCTCATCGAAGGCAATCGGGTCTTCTCCAAGCTCAAACACGAATCAGGTGTCCATCGCGTCCAGCGAGTCCCCCAGACGGAAGCATCGGGCCGCATACACACTTCGGCGGTCACAGTCGCGGTGCTTCCCGAAGCGGAAGAGGTTGACATCAAGATTGATCCTAAAGACATTCGCATTGATACGTTCTGTTCGTCGGGACCCGGCGGACAGTCGGTCAATACTACTTACTCCGCGGTCAGAATCACGCACCTTGCAACCAACACGGTAGTCTCGATGCAAGACGAGAAGTCACAGATAAAAAACCGCGAGAAGGCCATGCGAGTCTTGCGTTCTCGGCTTCTGGAAATGGAGCAGGAGAAGCAACACCAGGCGATCGCAAGCGAGCGGCGCTCGATGGTCGGATCGGGCGACCGGTCTGAGAAGATCAGGACTTACAACTTCAAGGATAACCGCGTGACCGACCATCGCATCGGATACACTTCTCATCAGTTGAATCTGTTTATGGAAGGCGAGATCGGCGACCTGATTGACGCGCTGGCCGCGTACTATGAAGCCGAGAAGCTCAAAGCTGACGCCGAAGCCGCGGCGTAGATTAGAGCGCGCAAAGGGTGAGAACTTATGCCCTGCCGTTCAGAGTTCAAGCTTTAGCTTGCGGCTGGCGAAGAGCAACCTAAAGGTTGAACTCTGAACTTCTCGATGCCCAAAAGAAGAGCTCCGGCCACTCCATCTAGGCCGCCCGCGCTGTTAGACGCATGCCGTTAGAAGAGATCACTAAGCTCAAAGTAAGAACCAGCAAGGAACCGAATGAATCGAAACAACGCGCACGTTTTACCGCTTCTGTTTCTTCTCTTCTTTTCGCTCTCGCCAATCGCAACGGCCCAAACCGACAAAGTAGACGACTTCATAAAGGCCGAGATGCAGAAGCAAAAGATACCCGGTCTGTCGGTCGCCGTCGTTCGAAGCGGCGAGATAATCAAGGCCAAAGGCTACGGGTTTGCCAACGTCGAGTTGAACGTCGCCGCTACTCCCGAGACGATCTATCAATCGGGCTCGGTAGGAAAACAGTTCACCGCAACCGCGGTGATGATGCTGGTCGAAGAAGGCAAGATCGGTCTTGATGACAAGATCAACAAATACTTCGCCGGCGCGCCCGAGAGCTGGAGCAATATCACGGTGCGGAATCTGCTCACGCACACGGCGGGCACGACGGATTATCCTAAGGACTTCAACTTCCGTCAGGACTACACCGAGGATGAATTGCTAAAGAAAGCACAGGCGATTCCGCTCGCCTTTGCGTCGGGAGAAAAGTGGCGCTACAGCAACATCGGGTACGCGACCCTGGGGATACTGATCAGCAAGGTCTCCGGAAAGTTCTACGGAGACTTCCTTCAAGACAGAATCTTCAAGCCGCTCGGCATGAGCACCGCCCGCATCATAAGCGAAGCTGACATTGTGCCGAATCGCGCGGCCGGCTATCGCATGCCAAAGGGCGAGTTGAAGAATCAGGAATGGGTTTCGCCTGCCATGAACACCACTGCCGACGGCAGCCTTTACCTTACCGTGCTCGATATGGCGAAGTGGGACGCCGCGCTATATACCGAAAAGCTATTAAGGAAATCCAGTCTCGATCAGATGTGGACGCCGGTGAAGCTCAACGACGGAAACACGCGGCCTTATGGCTTCGGTTGGGCGTTCGCTGAAGTTCGCGGACACAAGATCATCGAACACGGCGGCGCGTGGCAAGGCTTCACCTCGCACATCGCCCGCTACGCAGGCGACAAGCTCACCGTCATTGTTCTGACCAATCGCGCCGGCGCTAATCCCGGGAACATCGCCCATGGCGTCGCGGCGCTCTACAATCCAGAGCTTGCGCCGCCCGCGCGCAGGGAGGCGCAGATTGATCCGAAGATCTTTGACGACTACGCCGGTCAGTACGAGCTTGCACCCGGCTTCATCTTGAACATCAGCCGGGAAGCCGACTCGTTGTGGTTGCAGGCTGCGGGCCAGCCAAAAGTGCAGCTCTTCCCGGAATCGCAAACAAAGTTTTTCATCAAGGTCGCGGACGCGCAGGTGACGTTCGTCAGAGATCCCGGCGGAAAGGTCACTCACGTCATTCTTCATCAGTCAGGAGACCACGAAGCAAAGAAGATCAGATGACGATTGGGCCTTGAACCCAGAGTCTTTGTCAGAAACCATCTTGCCTACAATAGCTGAAGCCATCGCCGAAGGAGCCGCGCGGCTTCAAGCCGCCGCCGTGGCCGAAGACCGTCGGACGGCAGGGGTTCTGCTCTGTCACGTGCTAGCCATCGAGCGAACACGCCTGCTTACGAGATCAGAAGACCCGATAACCGAGGAGGATTATGAAACCTTCTTGAGGCTTGTCGCGCGTCGCGCGTCCGGCGAGCCCCTCCAGTACATAACGGGCCATCAAGAATTCTACGGTCTCGACTTCATCGTCACTCCGGACGTTCTGATCCCCAGACCCGAGACTGAGTTTCTCGTCGAGCGAGTCATCAAGCTGGCGAGCGATCCGCGGAAAGCAGCTAGCCCATTGATCGTCGACATCGGCACGGGGTCCGGCTGTGTAGCCATCACCCTCGCCGTTCATCTGCCGCGCGCGCGATTGATCGCAACCGACGTTTCCGCTGCCGCGATCGACGTCGCGCGAGCCAATGCGGCCCGTCACAAAGTGGCTGCGCGCATAGGGTTCATCCAGGGAGACGCATTGAAGCCTTTGGCGCAGCTCAAGCTGGAACACTCAGTTGATTTCATCGCGTCCAATCCGCCCTATGTCAGCGAACGCGGACCAGAGCTAATTCAGCGCGAGGTGCGCGAATGGGAACCGCACCGGGCTCTGTTCGGTGGAATTGACGGCTTGGATTTCTGTCGCCGGCTGCTCGCGGATACCGTGCAGTACCTGAAGCCGAGCGGCTATCTCGTCGTCGAAATCGGATACGGTCAGCTCGCTTCAATCAGTGATTTGATCGCCGCATCTTCGTGGGAACTGGTTGATGTGCTCCGCGATCTCCAGGATATTCCTCGCACGCTCACAGTCATGAAGCCGTCAGAAAATCCGTAGCCCTGGGAGCGCAGGCGCCAGCTTGCGCAACCATCTTTGCTCTGATAAGGAGAGTTTATGAAACTGAGAATCACCGCGTGCATCATGGTTCTTCTCGCACCAGCGCTGCTGCTCGCGCAACAGAAGCTTCCACCCGCTGCGCCGTTGCTCTCGCCTTCGCTCTGTGGCAAAGGCGTTTTCTCGTTCTGGCTCGGCGACACGTCTATCGGCCGCGAGGAGTTCGAGATCAAATGCCTGCCGGACGGCAGCTATGCGTCGAGTGGTCACACGGATTTCAAAGTGCCCGGCGCGTCGATGGATTTGAACACGACACTAGAAGTGGACAAATCGGGCGAGCCCTTGTCCTCTACAGCGAAGGGCACGGTGAACGGCCAGCCATTCGATCAGTCCGTTGTTGTGAAAGCCGCGGTCGCCATCGTCACAACCAGCGGCGCTTCAAAGGAACTCCCTTTCGCGAAGGGAACGTCCCTTCTGGGCGGAAACATTTTTCACATGTTTCAGTTCCTACTTGCTCGCTATGACGCGGCCCGGGGAGGAAGCCAGGAGTTCCAGGTTTTTCCAAACATGAGCGCCAAAGTCGAGCGCGTCGCGCGGGACGAGGTTCAAGCCACCGGCATTGCCGCTTCGCCGGCGCCTTCGTCTTTCGATCGGTATAGCATCACGGTGGCCATGTCAAACGTCATCGTGTGGGTCGACACGAAAGGCCGCATCGCCACGCTCGCGGTCCCGTTGCAAAACTTCGCTGCGGTGCTCGAGGAATACTCGAGCTTCATCCCGTCCTTCAAGGCCATTCTCTCAGCCAAGATGAAAGAGGCGGAGGTCGATTACGCGGCCCCGGCCGGTGCACCGTTCACCGCCGAAGAAATCACGGTCGAGGCGAAGGGCTTCACGCTGGCAGGCACCCTGCTTTTGCCGAAGACCGGCAAGCAGCCCTATCCCGCGGTCATCACCATAACGGGTTCGGGTCAGCAAACGCGCGATGAATACCTGCCGCTGCCGGGCCTTGAGAAATACAGACCGTTCCGGCAGATCGCCGAAGCGCTGGCAAGCCGCGGCATAGCCGTGCTGCGCGTCGATGATCGCGGCGTCGGAAAGTCGAAAGGCGGCGAGACGCTCAAGGCCTCGACCAGCGCCAATTTTGCGGATGACGTTCGCGCGCAGGTTGATTATCTCCGCGAGCGCAGAGACATCGACCCCGATCGCATTGCGTTAGCCGGGCACAGCGAGGGCGGAATGATCGCGCCGATGGTTGCGGCGAGCGATCCGCGCATCGCGTCCATAGTGCTGCTGGCAGGACCGGGCAAGCGCGGCGACGCGATCATCGCTTATCAGGTGAATCAAGGTCTGCGGGGCGACCCAACTCTGACTGAAGAAGCCAGAGCCAAAGCCCGCGCCGAGCAGCAAGAAGCTATGCGCAAGGCAATCGAAGGCGACGCGTCGGCGCCTGAAGCAATGCGCGCGACGTGGATGAGATACTTTCTTGCTTACGATCCACTGCCGGCGATTCGAAAGGTCCGTCAGCCGATATTGATCCTGCAAGGCGAGCTTGATCGGCAGGTGACCGCTGACCAGGCGGAGATGCTTGAGAAGGCGGCGCGCGAAGCAGGCAATCGCGACGTGACCGCCCGCGTCTTCGTTGGGCTCAATCATCTGTTTCTTCCGGCGAAGACCGGCGCGCCCAGCGAATACTCTTCGCTTTCCACTAACGCGATCCCCGATGACGTGATGAAGCTGTTAAGCGATTGGCTTGCGCAAAAGCTGAAAGTGAAGTGACCCTGGATTCCATGAATCGACTCGCTATCGTCGTTGCCGTTCTTTCCCTGGTCGGGTATCCGCCGGCCCACCTCCGCGCCGCGATGGAACCCATCGCTAAACCTGCGCCGATTGCGCTTCAAACCCCGCTGCGCATCGCGCTCATCGGCTTCTCTCGCGCAAAGGCAACCGGCGACTCCGTCGCCCTCGACTCCTCGTTTGCCGAAGCTTTCGGCCGCGACTCGCGCGTTGTGTTGATCGATCATTCGATGATGCAGCCGGCATTGAGCGGAATCGGCTATGAGGGTTCGATAAACATGAGCAAGGAAGAAGCGAGGAGGCTCGCCGCCGCCATCGGCTGCGACTTTTTCATTGTAGGCAAAGCTGAAGCGCTCACTCGCAGCGAGGTCAAGAACGAATCCCACGAAGAAGCGTTCGCGGGAGTGATGATTGTTGACGGGAGGACGGGTTCGCTTGCGGTCTTCTTTTTCGTCTCGGAAAAGGCGGCGACGCGGGAAGGCGCCTTGCGCGCAGTTGCGAGAGCACTGGGTGAACGCGCCCCCGGGTACATCGATTCCATGATTCAAATCCGCACGCCGGGTCCGATGCCGGCTCTAAAGGATTCGGGCAACTCTGGTGATGTCATCGAAGATATGCCAGAAGAAGACTCGCCTCGCGCGGCCGGTTTCAAACCACCGCAGTTCCTCAGCCGAGTTAAGCCCGGTTATACAAGCGAAGCAGAGCAGGCGGATATCACGGCTACCGTGGAGGTGATGGCTGTCTTTCGTTCGAATGGAGAAGTTGGGGGCGTTGAGATAACTCGATGGGCCGGCTTCGGGTTGGACGAATCGGCAGTCGCGGCCGTACGACAACTGAAATACGCGCCCGCGACGCGAGATGGCAATCCCGTTAACATCCGCGCGATGATCCGCTACAACTTCCGTCGAGTGAACGATGTCTCTCAACCTCAAGAGCAACTCGTTCCAAAGCCGCCGGATAACCCCGAGCGCGACCTGCGACAGCTCTTCAAACCAACCTATCGCCGCCCGTAGTTGTGAAGGAGGGTATCCGCGCAAATCCGTCTAATCAGTGTCATCCGTGGTCTATGCGGCGCTGGCAATTGCGATTCTTACAAACTCATAGACCACGGATGACGCGGCTTTGACGGATTCGCACTGATTTCGTATTTTGATCGCTAGCGAAACGGCTGTTACAAGTCACTGGTTTATCCCACCGGCTCGCTACCTCTTGAACATATCCAAAACCCACTTCGGCGGATCGGGCTCCTGATCGAGTTTCATCTTCAATCCAAGACTCCCCGTCCATCTGTGCATCCACGACGGTCCATGCAAACCGATATAATCGTCTCTCGTCTGATAGGCCTTATCCTCCATCGCCTGATCCAGCGCGACGAAGCGATAACCGCGGGCCTCCAATCTCTTCAACAACTCGTCGAGGCAATCGGCATTGATGTCGTTCGCATGAATCAAAAGGATCTGGCTGATCTCTCGCCCAAACATCTCGCTTGAAAGCCGCTCGAAGAACTCGAACTGCGCGTCGTTGTAGTCCAGATAGGTCTTGCGAAGCCGCTCCGTCAACGCCGTGTCCTTGCTGCGCCGGGCGTCAGAGTAAATCTGATTGAAGGTGTAGTCCGAATTCTCGATGGTGAACGGCGCGACCTTGTAGCCGCGTTCGCGCAGGAAGGTCTCGAACGCAGCCTTCACTTCTTTGTTCGGCCCGGTGCTGGTGTAAGGGTGTCGAAAATAGAGTTGATAGGGCTGTCGCTCGTTCATCAGCCGCCGAGTGATGACCTCGCCCTTGATAACATCGTCCTCATACGCAAGCAGTGGAGTGTTCAACAGTCGAAGATGGGAGAACGTGTGATTGCCAAGCGTCATTCCCGCGTCGACCCATTGCTTGAGCACTTCGATGCGAGCGTCGATCTCACCCGGTGTGTGCAGCTTGCCTTCGTTGACGAATCCGATGGCCGGAGCGCGGTGAAGCTTGAGCGTTCGCAGCAGCTCAGTCGTGTTGCGTCTCATCGTCGCAACGTCGCGGCTGAAGACCTCGGGCAGATCATCAAAAGTGAGCGCGACCGTACGGCGAGCCTCCCCACCAGCCTCGATGTGTTGAGCGTTCGACAAAGGAACAAACAGGATTGCGAGTAGTATCAGCAAAAAGTGTTTCATCATTTCTCCGTGAATCAAGATATCGAGTCCTGCTACTCGACATAATATCTAACTGCGATCCTTGCGCCCGGTTCCTCAAACTCTGGGGATGCTGAGAAACTGCCTTCTGCCACCAGGACACCAAGGCACGAAGAGCACGAAGGTGGTCAACGTGACTTGGTGCGGCTTTGTGTCTTCGAGTCTTCGTGGCGGAACGGGTGGTCGTTGGATCGGTCCGGCACTCAGCTTGCCTCTTCGTTGCGACGTCCGGCACGCCGAAACACAGGCGGCCGGCTCGAGCGAACAGACCGGATCAAAGCCCGTGCTCGAGTTCTGTTGCATACGCAGGGGCTTACCGAAGTTTCTAGCGGTCGATCGCTGCGACCGAGGGCCCTTGAAGGTTAGACGGCGGAGCGTAATTTTTCCGCTCGTTGAGGGGATTTCCGCAGCCAGTTGGGGAAGATCTCCCGGTTGGGCGTGCGCCAGTAGCCTGCTTTTCAGATTTGTCATCATCCATAGTTTTTTCAGACAGGCAGAGCGCACAAGCAAACCGATTGTCGCGAGACCGTCCGATACGGTATCCGCGCAGTCGAACGATCAACCGGACTTCGGTCAATTAACTCAGGAGGGGAGGCTTCATGAAACGCACAACTTACATTCTTCTTGTCTGTGTTATTGCAGCAGCGGCATTTGTCCTCTCATCACAAGTCACCAGCGCGGGAGGGCCATCGGGCAAGGAGATCACCTTCGCCAAGGACGTTGCGCCAATCTTCAACAAGAGCTGCTCTGAATGCCATCGTCCCGGTGAGGCCGCGCCCTTCTCGACCCTGACCTTCGCCGGCGTGCGTCCGTGGGCAAGAGCCATCCGTGAAAAGGTCTTGCTTCAGTCGATGCCACCCTGGCACGCCGATCCGCACTACGGCGTCTGGGCCAATGACCGGCGCCTGACCCAACCCGAGATCGACACGATCGTCCGATGGGTGGACGGCGGGGCAAAGGAAGGCAATCCGAAAGACCTGCCCGCTGCGCCCCAGTTCCCCGAAGGCTGGAGCATTGGAAAGCCTGACCTCGTCATCCAAATGCCCGAACCGTTCACCCTCGAAGCAAGCGGCCCGGATGAGTATCAGTATTTCTCAGTTGACCCGGGTTTCAAGGAAGACGTTTACGTTCAGAGAACCGAGGCCCGGCCAGGCAATCGCAAAATAGTTCACCACATCATCGCTTTCATCCAGTCTCCGAATGCGAACGGAAGACAGCGGCCCAATCTGAGCAAAGAAGAAATCGAGAAGCTGCGCGCGAAGATGGAAAAGGACTCGCCCACCTATCGCGAAGGCTTCCTGGTTCGCACGAAGCTGGATGCGCCGGTGTTTGATGACGGATGCTCCGCGCCAAACGGCGGAAGGCTCAATCGATTGGACCGGGGCCAGGACATGGAGAACGGCCAATTGCTCGCCGGCTATGCGCCGGGGATGAATCAAGCGATCTGGGAACCCGGCACCGTTAAGCGGATTCCAGCCGGTTCGAAGATAGTCTTCCAGTTGCACTACTCGAAGGCCGCCGGTTCCGTGCAGACGGATCGCTCGAGCGTCGGACTCATCTTTGCTAAGACTGCGCCAAAAAGCCTGGTGCGTACCTACGGCATTTCAAACAACGCCTTTCTGATCCCGCCGGGCGCCGACAATCATCGGGTCACCTCGTGCTGGACCGCTAACGAAGACGTCCACATCATCAACTTCATGCCGCACCTTCACCTTCGCGGCAAGGCTGTTGAATACCGGGCCTTCTATCCGGATGGCCGCAGCGAGATTCTGCTGAACGTGCCGAGGTACGATTTCTCGTGGCAGACAGTTTATTACTTCAAGGAGCCGAAGGCGCTCCCCAAAGGCACGCGCATCATGGTGACGGGGTACTTCGATAATTCGACGAAGAACAAATACAACCCTGATGCGGCGAAGGCGGTACGTTACGGAGAACCGACCTACGACGAGATGATGATCGGCTGGATGGATTACACATTGGACAAGCAGCCGGTGAAGCCTTCGATGCCAGCGAAGAACTGAGCATCGCTCTAGCGATCTCTGCACGCCACTGAATCCTGAATCTGCGACTGGGTCGGGTTCAGGATTCAGTGCTCACAACCGAGCGTTGGTGAGATTGGCCGTGACCGCTGTGTGTTACCGACTTTTTCAGCAGCCTGCTAGTGGAAAAGAGATGGCCATATTTCTCGAGCGCGACGCATCTCCCATTGAACCGCAACCACTCGAACCGGCACGATGCAAAAGGAACTGAATGAGGCAGCGGAGGGTGGATATCGGCTGTTGCCTCGAACGATGATCGCCAAAACACAGGCGATTATCGGCTCCGTGGAAATAGTAGTGATTTGGAGCGCCCGCCAGCAGCACAAGAACGATATTAGTATAAGCTCTTAGCTGGTCAGAACGTCTCATCTATCAACCGAGCGGGAACTTCCCCAACAGGAAAGGTGTCTAATGAGCGATTCAACTCTCTAGAAGCTAAAGGAAGAAGGATGCTCGGAATAAAGGAATTGAAAAAGACTTACCCGAGCGGGATTCAGGCGCTCAAAGGAATCACGCTCGACGTTCCTTCCGGGATGTTCGGGTTGCTCGGGCCAAATGGCGCCGGCAAGACCACGTTGATGAAGATAGTGGCGACTCTGCTCGAACCGGACTCCGGCACAGTTGAGATGAACGGCGTCGACTTGATCTCTCGCAAGGATAGAGCGCGTCAGATGCTTGGCTACCTGCCGCAAGAGTTTGGGCTTTACCCTACGCTAACAGCGGAGCAGACGCTCGATTACTTCGCGAAGCTGAAGGGCGTGTGGAAGAGAGAAGAGCGTCGCGCCTTGATCGGCGCTCTCCTCGAAAGAGTAAATCTGTCATCCGCTCGCAAGCAGAAGGTCGGAGAGTTTTCGGGAGGGATGCGACAGCGACTGGGAATCGCCCAAGCTCTAATCGGTGAACCGGAGCTGATTATTGTTGACGAACCCACAGCTGGATTAGACCCGGAGGAACGAGTTCGTTTTCACAACTTGCTTTCTGAAACCGCGGGTGAAGATACCGTAGTCATCCTCTCAACTCACATTGTCTCCGACGTCTCGAACCTCTGCAGCCAGATGGCCATCATTCGACATGGCGAAATCCTCACGTCATGCACCCCGCGGCATGCTATCGACGGGCTCAAAGATTCCGTCTGGGAAGCAGCGGTGCCGCGCGAACACGTCTCGGCATTGAAGGCACGCTGCCAGGTAATCTCTTCGCAGATGTTGGGTGGAATGGCGCGCGTGAGGGTGATATCAAAGGGCGAGCGACCAGGCGAAGAGTTTAGTCCGGCAGCTCCGGCTCTCGAAGATTGCTATTTTGATTTGGTCAGTCAAACAAACGATGTCTGACAGGCTTCAGCTTGTCGGACCTTGGGTGAATTCAAACACAGATGACCCTGAAGTTTATCGGACATCTTACCGGGCGCGTTAAGATGACAAATCCATTCCATACGCCGTTCGTTGCTGTCTTTCAGAACGAGGTGCTACTCAATAGTAAGCGCGTCGCTCCTTATGCGTTGATCATTCTATTCAGTGCCCATGCTGTTCTATGGTGGGGCTGGAGCGCTGCTGCTACCTACGGTTGGGCAACAAACGGAGACTACAACATCGTCAGGAACTTGCAGGGCTTCTCCTTACTGGGGCTCCCGATCTTCACCGCTCTCATCATGGGAGACGCCGTGATCAGAGATTTCCGCATCGGCGTTGACCCGCTTGTCTTTTCAAAGCCTGTCAGTCGCAGTGCGTATCTTCTCGGCAAATTTTTCGGCAACTTCTTTGTGCTCGTCTGTTGTCAGTCGACTTTCGCGCTAACGATGCTGTTACTG
The DNA here is from genome assembly GCA_038040445.1 of Acidobacteriota bacterium. Taxonomy (NCBI): domain Bacteria; kingdom Pseudomonadati; phylum Acidobacteriota; class Blastocatellia; genus Candidatus Onstottus; species Candidatus Onstottus frigus. The sequence continues at coordinate 130,684 of JBBPIG010000011.1, forward strand.
CAATGGTTCCCCCTGGCGCGGGTGGTTGTCCTGCCGGTGCGAGTCTTCCCTTATTTCAAGCATTTCTTTTTTCTTGTAGTCATCTCACATTTATTTTTGGCTGCCATCTACTTTACGGTCGGAACCCTTACACGCAACGCGAAGATCGTGTACGCCTCGGCCGTCGCTTTTTACCCGCTCTATATCGCTTACGGAGTACTCTTCTTGAAAGAATTACCGCGACGCTGGGGCGTAACGCTCGATCCTATGCTAGTTGGCTTTAACAGCGTGGACCGGGTGAATTGGGAAGACGCCGATGGGATTAATCGGATTGTAATCAGCTACAGCTCAGACCTGTTCGCGAACCGCGTGGGAGTGATTCTGATTGTGGCCCTGGTACTAACCCTCCTTTACTTTCGATTCTCAATAGCTGAGCGACCGGGAAAGGCAGAAGAGTTTTCAACGCTCGGCCTTTCGACAGCAGCGGAAGGGGTTTATTACGACTCGGAGAGCTTCAAGGAGACCAGCGGGCCCCCATCGCGGAGGACTGAATCCCCCGAAACCTTGAAAACGACTGTAGTCACCAGCGTCCCGCTCCCCGCAGTCAACACGGCAAGCGTGGGAATTCGCGCGCACCTCAACAAACTAATCGCGGCCCTGGGTGTTGAGTTTCGGCTACTGCGCAGTGAACGAAGTCTTGTGGTGATTCTGCCTCTGGCTATGCTCCTTTCTTTTTTATCACTGCCTTTCCAGGCAGCGTTTTCCGGAGAGACCTATTCCGCGGCGTTTGCGAGTCGCACAGCGAGCGGACTGTTGGTGTTTCTGTTAGGCGTGATTGTCTTCTACACGGGCGAAGCAATGCACCGTGATCGCGAGGTGAGGATTGAGCCTGTCTTATGGAGCATGCCCGCTCCTAACAGCGTCTTGCTGCTCTCAAAGTTTCTGCTAACGATTTCATTGACCCTGGTTCTGATCGTCCTGGTTGGTCTTACCGCAATTGCGACCCAACTTCTTAGAGGGCATACGCCGGTTGAGATTCAAGCCTACCTGATAACCTACTCTGTAATTCTGCTTCCGAGCATAGTTTTCATGGCAGGGACATCCCTCGCGCTGAATGTTCTGCTGCGAGATAAATACCTCGCCTACGCAGTGAGCATCGGAACAGGCGCCGGCCTCTTCTATCTATACAGCATCGGCTATAACCACTGGCTCTACAATCCGCTCCTTTATCAACTCTGGAAGTATGCTGATCTAACCGGCGCAGGAAACAATCACGTCACAATCCTGACACATAGAATTTACTGTCTTGCAATTGGGGGTATGTGTCTCGCGCTCGCACACCTCTTCTTCGAGCGTAGGTCAACAATGGGACTGACGATTGGCGGCCGTCTGCGCGGTAATGGTTGGTCGATCTTGATGATGGTCATATCCGCAGCGATCGCTTTAATCGCAGGTTTAGTGATTGATGCGAGAGAGTGATTGTGGTTTAAGGCTTAACTCCTGTTAAAGTGCGTCTAACAACTTCCTTGGACCGGAGCGCGGGTGGCATTACTTTGCTCTTTGCTTTCCAGGTTGTTGAGGATCGCGGCGCGCGGTCAACTCAACCGTTGGGGGTCGTCGCTTAATAATCGAACCTTGGAGTAGATTATGAGTTTCTTAACAAGATCGCTCGCTGTCTTAATAGTAAGTTTCTTGTGCTTGTCGCAAAGCATAGCGCAACGCAACTCCGATGTTGCTCACAATCCACGTCATATTTTGAGTGACGTGCCGCGGAGAGTTGATACAAAGGCGCGTTACTTGTTTTATCTACACGGAAAGATTGTCGAGCAAGGCAGGAGACCGGCGCATCCGCAATACGGCGTTTATGAGTATGACCAAATACTCGACGCCTTTGAGCAAGAAGGGTTCGTCGTTATTAGCAAGCAGCGCAACAAAGACACCGGTATTGAGCAATATGGCAAAAGAGTCGCCGGACAAGTCAAACAGTTGCTCGAAGCCGGAGTGCCGCCTGAACACATCACGGTTGTGGGCGCGTCTCAAGGTTCGTGGATGACGATGCTTGCCTCGACGTATCTTGAAAATCGTAAAGTTAATTTCGTTATTATTGCTGCTTGCTCTGCCGAAGACGCCTTTTTGGATTTGGTGAACCTGCACGGGCACGTGCTGTCCATTTACGAGCGCAGCGACCTTGCCGGTTCGTGTCAAAAGTATCGCACCGACGCGACAGGCTTGGGCGAATACAAAGAAGTCGAACTTAACACCGGCTTAAAGCACGGTTTTATCTACAGACCGATGAAGGAATGGATTGAACCGACAGTCGCGTGGGCGCAAAGGAATACGCTGAACGAAAACTGAATACGCTGTAAGAGAAATGGAGCGTATGTACCGCGACGCAATCATGCAGCAAGATGTCGCAGCAGTCAGTCGCATCCTGGCCGATGATTTTATCGCCACGAGCAGTCGTGGCGAAATAAGAGATAGGGCGAAGGAGATAGATGACATCAAACCTTTGCCAGATTACAAGATGGAAGCCTTCAATCTTGACGACAGCAAGGTTCGCATCTTTGTTGATACAGCGATAGTCACGGGACGCTCTACGTTGCAAGTCGCCTTCAGAGGACAGAGCAGTACCAGCGTATTTCGGCACACGCGCGTCTATGTGAAACGTAACGGACGTTGGCAAGCCGTCGCTCAGCAATTGACACGTATGCCGCAACAATGAGGAGAACGGCGCAATGTCACCGCCGCCGCCCAACAACCGCTAGCAACCTGACGCCCGATAACGTGACTCTAGAGGTGCTTCCTCGCGGCGAGGTTGAAGGCCATTCGCGGGCGGCAGGTGAAGCGGGGCGTTTCGCTGGCTTACTCGAGCCTTTGGATAGTCAATTGAGATGCGGTATTCAAGAACGAAATCAATCGTCAGAATAGGTTGGCTAGCGCTGTTGATTGCGTTGGACAGTAGCATACATCCTAGCTTCGCCATATTAGCATCGGACCGATCTTCGCCAGAGCAGCACCGTTCAGAACCAGCAGTGGGCACTTCGGAGGATGGCGAATACACCAGCTACCTAGTCGACGCAATCATTGCCGAGGTCCGTCAATCGGGTAGCATCGTGATTGTGATTAGCAGCCTCGGAACAGGAGACACACGTCCAAGCCTTCACAAACGACGATTACACAATGCAGCAGCTCGTCTCGTTGACTATCAAAGTGCGATTCCAAGAAAACAGGTTGTAACTGCGGAGGGCGACCGCGTCAAAGGTAAGGGTAAAGTCGAGTTCTATGTGAACGGCAGATTGGTGTATGTCGTGCTCTTCAAACCAAATGCTGATTTCACAATGGACTGCTGTGATGGCGCAGATCCTAGCTATTACCCTTGGTATAAAGAACCGACGAAGAAAACTAAGCTGTGAAGCGCCGCACTTAAGCAGGATTTCGGTTTCTGTTCTGTTGTGCACTACAAAGGGAAAATGATTTTGTTTGACTCGGGAACCGAAGCAACATGAATATCAAGTTCTTCAAATCACCCGGCGATTTTCGTAACTGGCTTCAGAAGTATCATGCTTCCACTCAAGAACTATGGGTCGGCTACTACAAGAAAGGTTCAGGGCACCCGAGCATTACCTGGCCCGAGTCTTTCGATCAAGCCCTGTGTTTTGGTTGGATTGATGGGATCAGACGGACTATCGATGACATCAGTTATACGATCCGCTTTACGCCTCGCAGACCGACAAGCACATGGAGTGGGGTCAATATCAAACGCGTCGAAGGACTGAGCAAGAACGGGCTCATGCAGCCTGCTGGGCTCAAAGCGTTTGAGGCCCGGAAAGAAAACAAATCCGGAATCTATTCCTACGAGCAAAGGAGCGCTGAGCTCCCCGCGCCTTACGAGAAGAGGCTCGAGCAAAACAAGGCGGCGTGGGAGTTCTTTCACGCTCAACCAGCCTGGTATCGAAAGCAGGCTTTTTGGTGGGTAGTGAGCGCCAAGAAGGAAGAAACAAGGCTCAAGCGGTTGGAGACGCTCATCGAAGAATCCGCCCAGGGACGAAGGGTATAGTCGGCTGGCTCGGACAAAACGCCCAAATGAAATTCCCAAGCGCGCCCAACCCGGAGTAGTCTGCCACTTCGAATGTTTTCTCTCAGTAATTTTTCGCGTGCTCTGCAGCTCTGCGGTGAACCCAACGCCGAAAGTCACTCGCCGAAGAGACGCAGAGCACCGAGGGATGGCGCAGAAATCTAGGTTAGGAGACCAAATGGAAACACCCTCGACTCCAGGGCATACCGCGCCAGTCAACGATATCGAGATGTACTACGAACTTCGCGGAGAAGGCGAGCCGCTGGTTCTTCTGCACGGCGGAGGCGGGGTAGGCGCCAATTGGGAGTTGATCTTCAAAGTCCCCCCACAGGGATACCGGCTGGTCACACCCGATCTGCGCGGCCACGGACGGTCAACCAATCCCTCAATGGAGTTCACGTTTCGCCAATCGGCTCTCGACGTGTTTGCTCTGCTGGACCATTTGGGTATCGAACGATTCAAAGCAATCGGCATGAGCATGGGGGCCAAGACCCTTCTTCATATGGCGACCGGCCAGGCGGATCGAGTCGAGGCCATGGTCCTGGTTAGTGCGACGCCGTATTTTCCCGAGCAAGCTCGAGCCATCATGCGCGAGATGACTCCCAACAATCGAACCGACGCGGAGTGGCAACAAATGAGGCAATGGCATAAGCATGGCGATGAGCAAATCCGCGCTATATGGACGCAAGCCAATGGATTCAAGGACAGCTATGATGACATGAACTTCACGCCTCCTTACCTATCGACTATTGCGGCCCGCACCTTGATTGTGCATGGCGATCGGGATCCTCTGTATCCCGTCAACCTGGCGATGGAGATGTACGCTGCAATTCCTCGCTCGTACCTTTGGGTGATTCCTAATGGCGGTCACGGCCCTATCTTTGGCGAACATACTGGAAGCGGCGAGCTAACCCACCGTTTCGCCGAGACCGCGCTGGCGTTCCTTCGCGACGAATGGAAAAGCCTCTAGGGGTCGGTTTTCCATTAGCCCAGGCGTTCAGAGGCTGTGTCAAAACTTCGGGAATTCCACCCACATGCCGCTGGGGAGCGCCGTCCATATGGACTGCGCCGCCTTTGAGTGAGAAGTGTACTGGCGCTGGCAGCGGCGGCGCTTTGGCTTTGGCGGAGGCTGGATCGCTCTTTCAAAGAGGACCGTCTCGACTGCGAACCGAAAGCGGCGGCGCAGGTGTCGCGTGAGCGAAATGTAGCAGGGTGCCGCCGCAGTCCATATGGACTGCGCCCCCCACCGTTCACGCCTGGGGCTGCTAGCTGCTACACATTTTCTGGAAAATGCACTATTGTTTTTCAACCTAATTTACTCAATCAGGAGAGCCTCCATGAAAACCGGATTCCGCCGCTTCAGTTCCCTGCTTACAGTTGTGCTGATTATCACGCTCGGTCTTCCGGCGCGTTCGCTGGCTGCCGACAAGCGGATGATCACCGAGATGGATCTGTTCAAATTCGTCTGGATCGCGGATGCACAGATCTCACCCGACGGCTCGCGTGTAGCCTTTCTGCGCGTGTGGGTGAACCAGAAGGCAGATCGCTACGAGACCGCGTTGTGGATCGTTTCGACAAGCGGCGGCTCGCCGCGACAGATCACCGCCGGGCCGCGTGATGGTGCGCCCCGCTGGTCGCCCGACGGGAAGACGTTGGCTTTCATTCGCTCGCCTGAACGCGACGGCCGGCCGCAGCCGCAGCAGATTTGGCTGCTGTCGCTCGAGGGAGGCGAAGCGCAACCGCTGACCGACGCACCGCGCAGCCCGGCAGGCTTCGAGTGGTCGCCCGATGGAAAGACCATCGCCTTCGTCAGTCGAGAGGACCCCAGCAAAGAGAAGGAAAAGCCAAACCCCGAAGATCCCGAAGTCAAAGACAAAACGCCCGAGCGCGTCAGCGACGTGCGCGTGATCACCAAAGCGGTTTATCGCGCGAACGGCGGCGGCTACCTCAATCCGAAAGTTCACGCGCACATCTGGACCGTGACTGTGCCCGCCGCGGCCGGCGAAAAGCCGAAGCCAAAGCAAATCACCAAAGGCAACTTCGATGAGGGAAACATAAGCTGGTCGCCGGATGGCTCGCGGATCTACTTCGTTGCCGGCCGCTTGGCGGAGCCTTACTACGAACTGCCTCGCACCGATCTATTCTCGATTGCGCGCGATGGAAGCGATGAGCGAAAGCTGTTGAGCTTCGACGGCGGAATGCGCGACTACACGTTCAGCGGCGACGGAAAACGCATCGCGTTTGGCGGCGCGCAAGGGCACAAGCCGGTGAAATCCTACACCCAGCCTGACCTGTTCGTGGTGAACAATGAAGCAGGCGCGACGCCTAAGAACCTTAGCGCCGGCTACGATTTCGACATAGGCGGCGGCATCGGGGGAGATCAGCACGCGCCGCGCGGCGGAAATCCCGGAGGAGTCGTCTGGAGCAAGGATGACCGCTCGATTTACGTCAACGTCGCGGAGCACGGAGCTGCAAATCTGAAACGCATCGACGCGGCCACCGGCAAAGTTGAAGCGCTCACCACTGGCAATCACGAAGTCGTAAGCTACACGGCGACTCCGGATGCCGCGAAGATGGCGCTGGTGATCTCGACTTCGACCAACATCGGCGATCTGTTCCTGCTCGATACTTCAGCAGGCAAGCTGACTCAGTTGACGCGCGTCAACGATGAACTGTTTTCGCAGCTCAACCTGACCGATCCCGAAGAAATCTGGTACACGAGCTTCGACGGCAAGAAGATTCAAGCGTGGGTACAAAAGCCACCGAACTTCGATCCTTCAAAGAAGTATCCTTTCATCCTGGAAATCCACGGCGGGCCGCATTCAGCTTACGGCCTCACGTTCACACATGAATTCCAATGGATGGCAGCGAAGGGTTACGTCGTGCTTTACACGAACCCGCGCGGCAGCACCTCGTACGGGCAGGACTTCGGCAACATCATTCAGTACAACTATCCCGGCGATGACTACAAAGACTTGATGGCCGGTGTGGATGAGGTTGTAAAACGCGGCTACATCGACACCAGGAAGATGGGCGTGACCGGCGGAAGCGGCGGCGGCGTGCTGACAAACTGGACGGTCGGCCAGACCACTCGATTTGCCGCGGCGGTGTCCCAGCGTTCGATCGCCGACTGGTCGGGCTTCTGGTACACGGCGGACTTCTGGCTATACATGCCGACGTGGTTCCGGGCGGCACCGTGGGAAGACCCCGCGGATTTCACCAAGCGCTCGCCGATCACTTACGTCAAGAACATCACCACGCCGATGATGTTCATCGAAGGCGAAGCGGACTATCGCACGCCGCCCAACGAAGGCGGCGAGATGATGTTCCGGGCGTTGAAGTATCGCAAGATTCCGACGGCGATGGTGCGCTTCCCGAACGAATCGCACGAGCTGTCCCGTTCGGGCGCGCCGTGGCATCGCATCGAACGCTTGCAACACATCGTCAACTGGTTCGATAAGTATCTTCAGGACAAGCCGATCAAGATTTACGACGTGGAGTAGACCGCTTGGGTAGGGCACGCATTGGGCATACTTGTTGCGATGCCCTGCCAGGCACGGTTAAGATAACCCTGCGAAAGAGGAGATCGAGATGGTTACCTCCGTGAAGTTCACGTCCGCTGATCTGGAACTGATGCCCGATGACGGCAAGCGCTACGAGATCATCGAAGGAGAACTTTACGTGTCCCGACAGCCGAGTATGGAGCACCAGTACAGTTGCAGTCGTCTGTGCCAGTTCCTTGGCGACTGGAATGACAAGGATGGTTTAGGAGTTGTGCTCACAGCTCCGGGGTTGATCTTTGGTGAAGGCGATGATGTGGCTCCCGACGTTGTGTGGGTCACGCGAGAGCGCCTCTCGCTTGCGACGGACAGAGCCGGTCATCTCCTTACCGCGCCGGAACTCGTGATCGAAGTGCTCTCGCCGGGCAAGACCAATGAAGACCGTGACCGCAGGGTCAAGCTTAAGCTTTACTCGCGCCAGGGTGTGCATGAATACTGGATTGTGGACGCCATGCTGCAGCAAATCACAGTCTATCGCCGCGATCACGACCAGCTTGTACTTGACCGCACTCTGTACGCTAATGACACGCTAGAGTCTCCACTGTTGCCTGGTTTTTCGTGCAAAGTTGCGAAGCTGTTCTTGTCACCGCCAGAGTGACTTGATTCGTGAACCGGTTGGCGAAGCTTTCTTGCGTAACGAGTCAATCGACGATCGGCAGAGTACGCGCGCCCTGAAGGTCCAGATTCACTCCTTGTTGAATAGACGCTGATTCAACCAGGCGAGGTCGATGCGAGCCAATACCGCTAAGGGTCTCCGTTCGTTGGACGCCCCTGGGAGCGCAGGCATCCTTGCCTGCTCGGCGGTGCGCAAGAAGAGGCAGGCAGGGATGCCTCCGCTCCCAGCGAAACGTCAAAACAAGCGGTCCCGCCGACCGCGCGCGCGTTTGATTGAACGCATCACATTTGCGGCTTGCATCCTAATCTCCGGCTGTCATCCAGCTCCGAACATGGAGACACCGATACTCTTGAAGATCGACCACCTCGTCTTTGCAACACCCGATCTCGCGGCTGGCATAAACCAAGTCGAGCGGCTCCTCGGTGTGAGCGCCGTGCCTGGAGGTCAGCACCCGGGCTGGGGCACTCGCAACGCGCTGATCCGATTGGGTGATAACACATACCTGGAGATCATTGGACCGGATCCAGACCAGCCGAAGCCTGACCGGCCGCGGCGCTTCGGCATCGACGAGCTTCAAGCGCCCCGGCTGGTCACATGGGCCGCGAAAGGAACGGACCTCGAAGCAATCGTCGAGAACGCAAAGAGCCACGGTCTCGACCTGGGTCAAGTCCAGCCCGGAAGTCGCCGCCGTCCGGATGGAGTGCTGTTGTCGTGGCGTCTCACCGTTTCGCCTGTGTTGAATGAAGGTGGAATCGTTCCGTTCTTCATCGACTGGGGCAAGACCCCACATCCAGCCGCTGCCCTGCCTAAAGGTTGCGTGCTGGTCGCTCTTCGAGCCGAGCATCCTGATGCGAATCGGGTCCAAGCGGAGCTTTCTAGTCTCGGGTTGAATCTCCGCGTAGACTCAGGGTCCGCGCCCACCATCATCGCCACCATCCGCACAGCGCACGGCGACGTCGAACTCCGTTAGAAACGAAGAGGGCGGGCAACAATCTGGGGTCAAAGAGCTAGATGCTCGTCAGTGACATCAAGAGAGCCGTTTGCTGGAAGAAGCGAGCAAGAACTACCCGCATTGCACGAAAACATGTATATGCGTTTGCTTGAAAGGCGAGCTTGAGAGCTGCCCGTAGACCAGCGGTTCGCGGAACCACAATTATGCTCGTCGTGGCAGGCGTCTTGGCGATTCTGGTCGCCGTGCTTGTGCTTAATCTTCAGGCGCCTACCGAATCGAGAGTTTGTCACCAATGATTCGGCCCGCGCCAGATATCTCTAGATCGGCAACACCCGAAATGGGACCCCGTTCCTGATCCAGCGAAACCGCGCGAACGGAAACCAGAGACACCACAGTATCAGGGCGATTTGATGTTCAACCCCTTGCCGGTCGGAATCTGTAACTAATCTCAAGTTATAAACATGGTGTTAGTCCGCAAGTGCGCCGCTGTGTGAGCGTTCTAATCACTGCCAGCCCCGTTAGCACGAATACAGCAGGATTTCGGGCATCATCGCAGCGATGCGCCGCATCAATCCGTTGTTGCACTGATGACGCAGATGGGGCGGCATGAGAAGAACCGGCACTTAATGGAAAGAAGCAGGCTGGGATGCGTCGCATGCGTCTCCGAAGAGCACTCACAGTTCATCACCGTTATCTGACCGCTCACTAATGCCGAACACAACAACGAGGAGAGCTGATGAAATACACGCTTCGGCTGTGCGTAAGCATGCTCTGTTTTGTACTCCCCATAGCGACATTTGCTTTTGAGACTAACACTGGCAATTCGATTGAAACCGCGGGTCTCGCTAAACAAAGTCGCTCGATAACTCTACACGGCCGAGTAGTTGATGCTCGATCGGGAGAGCCTATCGCAAAGGTCAAGATCATAGTTGTTGCATCTCAACAAAGCACCTCTACGGACGAGAACGGTGTCTTCACGTTGGAAGGCGTCCAACCGGGCGAGCTTGATTTGTACATTACGACGGTCACCTATGGGTTGGTCAAAAAGACAATAACAGTCAAAGACGTGGAAAAGGCTGAGGTGGAGATTGCGCTGAACCAGGAAGGCGCTACATTGACGGAGAAAATCACAGTGTCCGCGGGTCCATTCGATGAGATCGAAACCAATGCGCCCTCCGAGAAGGCTCTTAATAAAACAGAACTGCAAACCCTTTCCATGGTGCTTGTAGGCGATCCCTTGCGAGCATCTCAATCGCTACCCGGCGTCACTGCCAATAACGATCTAAGGAGTGAATTTGCGGTTCGCGGGGCAGGTTACGATCACATAGGGATCTATGTGGACGGGATACTCACCGATGATTTTGTCCATACGACAATCATAGACAATGAAACGGATAATAAGCTTTCGCTCTCGGTCATTAACTCCGACACGATAGGCGGTCTGTCTTTCTTTAGCGGAGCTTTCCCTGCAAAGTACGGAGAAAAGACAGCAGCCGTGCTCAATCTTGAAACAAGGGATGGCAATAGGATAAAGCCGTCAGGACGTTTTTCGACTGGCGTTCTCACCACTGCCGGAGTTGTGGACGGTCCCTTTGCGAACAAGAAGGGTTCCTGGCTCATCGCCGGCCGCACCAGTTACGTCGACTACCTCCAGCGCTTTATAGAGAAGATAACCAACACCGATGCGGCCAACACAGATAACGAATCAAACGGGAGTCTTGATTTCACCGACATGCAGAGCAAAGTAGTCTATGATCTCTCATCACGCCATCAGGTAGGGATCTCTGCGATTTATGGAATATTCCTTGGCGCAGACCCCGCCAGCGCTGATCGGACTGATCCAAATGATCTGCATAAGCTCGACTCGCGCAACATGCTGGTGAACGCCCACTGGAATTATTCACCAAACGCTCAACTGCTTGCGCAGACGCGCGTCTTTGCTTTGCAAACGAATTCAACGACCGTAAATCGAAACGATGCGCCTATCGACGATAGAAACCGAACTCAGATCGGTGTTCGCAACGACACAAACTCTCTCACTCATGGCGGGCACCGGATCGAGGGAGGGTTCTATGTTCGCTCGATAGGCTCAAACCAGACCAGCAACTTCTTCCGGATATCTGAGCCCTCCGTTTTTGAGACGCTCGAGAGCTTCGATCGCGACGCCGTAGAACAGGCCTACTATGCGCAGGATACGTGGAGCAGCGAACGGAACGCTCTTTCGGTAACCGGTGGCGGCAGAATTCAGCACAGTGGACTAACCGGCGAGACTCTGTTTTCTCCTCGAGCTTCAGTGGCGGTATCAAGGTGGAATACCTGGAGATTCCGCGCGGGCGTCGGCAAGTACTATCAGTTCCCGGACTTCAGGCAGCTCTTCGGGTACCTTGGAAATCCTAATCTGCGCGCCGAGCGTGCGACGCACTACAATATGAGTGTCGAGCGAACCTTCGGGGACAGGACCCGGCTATTGGCCGAGGTATACAACAGAGAAGATAAGGATCAGATTTTCAGCCTCTCAGAGCCACGCATCCAGGCCGGTAATATAACGCTCGAAGGGTTCCCGTTTCAAAACTCATTGCGAGGCCACGCGCGGGGAGTCGAGTTGTCGCTGCAACGTAGAAGCGCCAACGGGCTCACCGGATGGGTTTCTTATGCATACTCACGAACGCGGTTACAGGATCTGCAAGACAACCTCAGCTTCGTAAGTGACTTCGATCAGCGCCACACAATAAATATGTACGGGAGTTATCGTCTCACCGCAACGTTCAATCTGAGCGCACAATGGCGGTACGGGAGCGGGTTACCCTGGCGAGGGTTTCTTGAGCCGGTGGGATCAACCTTCGCGGTGGGGAGCCAGAGGAACACTGCTCGATTACCGTACTACAGCAGGGTTGATCTAAGGGCGAACAAAGCCTTTCTTTTTCGGAAATGGAAGTTGACGCTTTCTGGCGAAGTTTTGAACCTGCAAAATCGGAAGAATTTCGTTGATGTTCGTTCTGATCCGGTCAGGATCAAGTCTCGCGGTCGAGCTTTCTACGGGCTGACGGATTTGATGCCTATCTTGCCTTCAATCGGCGTGGCGTTCGACTTCTGAAATAGAGAATGTCTACGTTGCCCGAGGTGATTGTCGCCCTGTCGGTTTCACGCCACTGAATCCCCGATCGAATCAAGCCCGGCTACGCGCTGCAAGCCGAAAGGCCGACATCACGGCTATGGCAGAGACGATGGCCGTCTTTGCCGCAAGGTCCGGCGCGTTGAAAAACAACTCCCTCGGTAGTAAAGTTGCGCTGCCTTTCGAAACCGTAGATCAACGGACAGATGCAACTAAGGACAATTGCAACTCAAGCATGATCTTCCATTATCGGATCATCTCAAAGCTCGGAGCTAGATAGGTGAAGTCCATCTGACGTAAGACGATCCGTTCGGCCGCAACGCCCGGCTCAATCTGCTCTATAGTCTGCGTATGAGCCAAGCGCCAGAATTTGTTCCGCCGCGTCGGGATGCTGCGGTAAAGGATAGATAGGCGATTCGTTCGCGCCAAGTCTTAAGGAACCTGATGACAACTTGCCCATCTTGCTCGGTACCAGTGCCTCGCGAGGCGCTCTCCTGCCCGGCCTGTGGCGCGGCGCTTGTGAATAGTGCTACGCCAACCCGTATGCCGCAATCTGAAGACAATGCCGGGCAGCAAGCTCCCTTGATTAGCTCCACTTCGGCTTCGCCCTCCAGGAGCGATGGCCGATTCGTCACCGGCGCGATGCTCGCCGGGCGTTATCGGATCGTCAGCTTGCTTGGACGCGGAGGGATGGGAGAGGTCTACAAAGCTGAAGACCTCAAGCTCAATCAAACCGTTGCGCTCAAGTTCCTGCCCGAACAGATTGCGCTCGATGGTGGAATGCTCGCTCGCTTTCACAATGAAGTCCGCATCGCTCGGCAGGTGGCGCACCCGAATGTTTGCCGCGTGTATGACATCGGTGAAGTCGAAGGATTGCACTTCATCTCGATGGAGTTCATTGACGGCGAGGACTTGTCTTCGTTGTTGCGCCGCATTGGGCGCTTGCCGGGCGACAAGGCTGTTGAGATCGCTCGGCAGCTCTGCGCGGGACTCGCGGCCGCGCACGAGCTGGGTATTCTGCATCGCGATCTCAAGCCTGCCAACGTGATGATCGACGGTCGCGGCAAGGCGCGCATCACCGACTTCGGATTGGCGGTAGTGAGCGAGGAGCTTCGCGAAGAGGATGTCCTGGCGGGCACTCCTGCGTACATGGCTCCCGAGCAACTGACGGGCAAAGAGGTCACGCATCGCAGCGACATTTACTCGTTGGGGCTCGTCCTCTATGAACTGTTCACCGGCAAGCGAGTTTATGAAACCCAGAACATTCACGAACTGATTGAGCTTCACGACAAGTCCTCGCCTGCAACACCCTCAAGTCATGTCAAAGACATTGACCCGCTGGCTGAGCGCGTGATCCTGCGGTGTCTCGACAAGGACCCGAAGGCGCGGCCGGCTTCTGCCGTTCAAGTGGCGCTGGCGTTGCCGGGCGGCGATCCGCTTCAAGCCGCGTTGGCTATGGGCGAGACGCCGTCACCGGAGATGGTGGCCGCCTCATCAAAGGAAGGCGCGTTGCGTCCGGCAATCGCCGGCGCTTGTTTCGCCGCCACGCTGCTGGTGCTGGCTCTCATTCTGTTCGGGTCGAAGTACCTCTCGCTGAATTCCAAAGTGGCGCTGCAAAAATCGCCCGAAGTGCTGGCCGAGCGCGCGGGAAATATCATCAACAAACTCGGCTACCTTGCCGCGCCCACCGATACCGCTTACGGGTTTGCCATTAGTGACAGCTATCTGAAATACGAGCAGCAAAACCCGACTGCCGCCGACGCGCGAAAAAGCCTGGCGTCCGGCCAGCCGCTGACGATCTATTTCTGGTATCGCCAGAGTCCGCGCTATCTGGAACCGATCAACCCGCCGATCATGGTCTGGCTGAATGATCCGCCGCTGGATGTTCCGGGCATGACCAGTTTGATTCTGGATCAGCGCGGGCGGCTGGTGGAATTCCAAGGCGTTCCGCCGCAGGTTGAAACGACGGAGATACATAGCGATGGGGCGACAGTAGCGCAGGCCGTTGACTGGTCGCCCCTGTTTGCCGAAGCCGGTCTGAGCATCGCGAGCTTCACGGTGACCGCGTCGCAGTGGACGCCGCCGGTCTACGCCGATGCACGGGCGGCGTGGCAGGGGAGTTATGCCGATCATCCGGATATTCCGATTCGCATTGAAGCCGCCGCCTGGCGCGGCCAGCCGGTCTATTTTCAGATCGTCGCGCCGTGGGACAAGCCGCGCCGGCAGGAAGAGGCATTGATCCCCACAGGCCTGAAGATTGCCGCCATCCTGCGGACGATTGTTTTTGCAGCGATCCTGCTTGGAGCCTTGCTGCTGGCGCGGCGGAACCTGCGGCTGGGGCGCGGCGACCGCCGGGGCGCGTTCAAACTGGGGCTGTTCATCTTTTCCATCAGCCTGTTGGGGTTGTTGCTTGCGGCGGATCACGTGCCCACTTTCACTGAGTCCAGCATCCTGTATGAAGTCGTGTCTTCCGCCCTTTTCGACGCCGTCCTCTTTGGAATCATCTACCTGGCGCTGGAACCTTTCGTGCGGCGCTACTGGCCGCGCCTCCTTATTTCGTGGACGCGGCTGCTGGCAGGAGAGTTTCGTGATCCGATGATCGGACGAGACGTGCTGATTGGCGGGCTGCTCGGACTCATCGGTCTAACGGGCATGATCTATGTTCGCAGGTTCCTTAGTCTACAGCACACCCCGAATGCTGACATGCCCGCAGATTTTGATGGCGGGACTTTGGTCAGCTTCGGCCATCTGATCGCGTATTTCCTGGGCAGCGTGCCGCGAAGCATAACATTCGGGCTGGGTTTCTTGTTCCTTCTTTTACTGCTCTACATTTTACTGCGCAAGAAATGGCTGGCGGCCGGCGTCATGGGGCTGCTTTTCTACACGATCCCATCTTTGGTTTTTACCGGAGTGTGGTTCTCTCCGCCGGTCATGATCATGGCGACATTGATTGTGGTCACAGTTGCGCGTTTCGGACTGCTGGCGACGATGGCCTACTCGTTGTTCGGCTCCCTGACCATTGCCTATCCTCTGACGACCGATCTCTCCATCTGGTACGCCCCCAACTCGCTCTTCGCGCTGGCGGTGCTGGTCGCGTTGAGCGGCTATGGTTACTACACGTCGCTGGGCGGGCAGAAGGTGTTCAAGGGGAAGCTGCTGGAGGAGTGAGTGTTCTGTCTGCAAGGCTGTATCGAGATGAAAACATCGTTAGCGACTGACGCCCTCCCTCACTACCGCATTCTGGCCCGACTTGGCGCTTGTGGGTGGGCGAAGTCTGGCGCCCGATTGACACGGTCAATTGAACACTGGAGGTGAAGCGATGACCATTGTGCCGGGCAGTCAGCTCGGGCCTTACGAGATACTCTCTCCGCTCGGCGCGGGCGGGATGGGTGAGGTCTGGCGCGCGCGGGATACACGATTGAATCGCGAAGTCGCCATCAAAGTCCTCCCCGCTTCTTTCGCCAGCGACGCAGACCGGTTGCTGCGATTCGAGCAGGAAGCGCGTGCCACGTCTGCGCTCAATCATCCGAACATTGTCACGATTCACGAACTCGGGGAAATCGGGGCCGGACGCTTCATCGTGATGGAACTGGTTGACGGACGCACGCTCCGAACATTGATTGACGAAGGGCTTTCGCTCGACGCGCTGGCACAACTGGGCAGCCAGATGGCGAAGGCGCTGGGTGCGGCGCATGCGGCTGGTATTACACACCGTGACATCAAGCCTGAGAACATCATGGTGCGCGATGACGGCTACGTGAAGGTGCTCGACTTCGGGCTGGCGCGACTCGTGCCCACTGCGATGGATGCCGAGGCAGCGACTTTGCAATACACGCAGCCGGGCACACTCCTCGGCAGCATTCGCTACATGTCACCGGAGCAGGCGCGCGGCGAAAGTTTGAGCCATCCTTCAGACATTTTCTCACTCGGAATGATCTTCTACGAGATGGCGACGGGGCGGCATCCGTTTGCGACAGATTCGATACTCGGCACGCTCAATGCCATTACCCAGCAAGTACCGCTCAGCCCTTCACGTTTGAACCCTGAAATCCCTTCTGCGATTGAAATCCTGATCCTGCAGATGCTCGAGAAGGACGCGCGGCTGCGGCCCACGGCGGCAGAAGTTGAGATGGCGCTGGCTGAAATCGGAGGGCAGCGCCCGAGCGGCGAGAGCCGCTCCCCGGTCCTGCGGCCACGCACACGTCATACGGTTGGCCGAGAGAAGGCGCACGCGGAACTGCGTGAAGCCCTCGCTTCTGCTTTCGCCGGCAAAGGACTGCTGTTGTGCGTGCCGGGCGAGCCGGGAATGGGCAAGACAACTCTGGTTGAGGACTTCCTGAGTGATCTGCGCGCCGGCGGCCAGTCTTGTATCATCGCGCGCGGACGATGCTCCGAGCGCCTGGCGGGGACCGAAGCCTACCTGCCGTGGCTCGAAGCGCTCGATGGCCTGCTACGTGGGGCCGATGGGCAGTCGCGGACCTCGCTACTGGGTGCTGAATCCATTGTGCAAACGACGAAGCGGCTTGCCCCCACCTGGTACGCGCAGGCTATGCCGCTTCAGGCGGATGATTCTTCGGTGGAGCGATTGCTAGCGGAACGCGCAGCTTCACAAGAACGAATGAAACGCGAATTCGGCGCGCTGTTGGAGGAAGTTTCCGAACGCCGGCCGCTGGTGCTCTTCTTTGATGACCTCCACTGGGCCGATGTCTCAACGATTGATCTGCTAGCTTATCTGGCGAGCAAATTCGACTCGATGAGAGTGCTGATCATCGCGACGTATCGCCCATCGGATATGCTGCTGGCTAAGCATCCGTTTCTGCAGGTCAGGCCGGACTTGCAGGCGCGCGGCGTGTGCCGTGAGATTGAGCTCGAGTTCTTGTCGCGCGCAGAGATCGAGAAATATCTCGCGCTCGAATTCCCGGAACATCGCTTCCCTGCCGAACTGCCCGCGTTGATTCATGCCAAGACCGAAGGCAATCCGCTTTTTATGGCTGATCTCGTCCGCTACCTGCGCGATCGCAAGGTAATTGCCTCCGAGCAAGGCCGATGGGTGCTCGCACAATCGCTGCCCAGCATTGAGCGTGACTTGCCGGAATCGGTGCGCGGGATGATTGAGCGCAAGATCGCGCAACTGAGCGAAGAAGATCGGCGCTTACTGGTGGCCGCGAGCGTGCAGGGTTATGAGTTCGATTCGGCAATCGTGTCGAAAGCTCTCGAGCTGGACCCGGCGGATGTTGAAGAACGCCTGGAGGCGCTGGAACGCGTTTATGCGTTGGTGCGGCTCGTCAATGAAAGGGAGTTTCCCGGACGCGTGCTGACGTTGCGTTATCGGTTCGTCCACGTGCTTTATCAGAACGCGTTGTACGCATCGCTCAGGCCAACGCGAAGGGCTCAGTTGAGCGCGACGGTGGCCGAGGCGCTGCTCGGTTGTTACGGGAAACAGAGCGCGACGGTGGCTTCGGAGCTGGCGTTTCTGTTCGAGGCCGCGCGGGATTGGTCACGAGCTTCCGACTATTTCCTTGTGGCAGCGAACAATGCCTCGGAAGTATTCGCCCTGCAGGAAGCCGGCGCGCTGGCACAGCGCGGTCTGGAAATGCTGCGCCTGCTGCCGGAAACGGCTGAATGCGCGAAGCAGGAACTCGCGCTGCAAACGATGCTGGGGCAATCGCTGATGGTCGCCAAAGGCTATGCCCAGCCGGAAGTCGAGCAGGCATTCATTCGAGCACGCGAGCTTAGCTTGCAACTGCACGAAGTCTTTCAGCTTTTCCGCGCGCAGTTCAGCCTGGCCATAGTTTATGTTGTGCGAGCCGAATACGAACGCGCTTTCGACCACGGCGAACAATGCCTGCGCCTGGCGGAGAATTCGCGGAACCAGGCTATGCTTATGCAATCTCACTGGGTGATAGGGCTGAGCCAATGTTACATGGGCCAGTTCGCCGACGCCCGCGATCATTTCGAACAGACCATAGCCATTCACGATGCTGCCGGCATTACCTCGCAGGCCTCCATGTACGGGGCAGTGCTCAGCCGTGCGCATCTGTCACGGATGCTCCTTTATCTTGGCTATCCGGACCAATCACAACAGGTGATGAATGAGGCTAACGCCAAGTCAGAGCGTTTGCGCCTTCCGGTCGCCGCAGCCAACACGCTCGCGGTGGCTGCTTACCTGGAAGCGTTTCATCGCCATGCGCAGAAGACGCTCGAACTTGCCGCGGCGACGGCCCGGCACGCCGAAGAGCACGGGCTGCCATATTACGCCGCCATCGCAATGATGATGCGCGGCTGGGCGCTGGCCATGCAGAGTCAGGAAGAAGAAGGAATTGCGCTGATCCGACAAGGCCTGGCGTCGTCTCTCGCAATCGGAACCAGACAGCAGCACGGCTACTTCCTTGCCCTGCTGGCTGAAGCTCTGAACGAAGCCGGGCGGGTAGAAGAAGGACTCGTGACGCTCAAAGAAGCAATGGATGTGGCAACGCAAACCAATGAGCCTTTCTACGAGGCCGAGTTGTACAGACTCAGAGGAGACGCGTTGGTGAAGGCGGGAGTCGTCTCGCCCTCAGAAGCCGAGTCGTGCTTTCATCGGGCTATCGAAATTGCGCGGCAACAGCAGGCAAAATCATTTGAGTTGCGCGCAGTAATGAGCCTCGCGCGCTTGTGGCGGGAGCAGGGCAAGCGTGAGGAAGGCCGAGGGATCCTCGCGGACATTTACGACTGGTTCACGGAAGGCTTCGACACATTTGATCTGAAAGCCGCCAGAGTTTTGCTTGATGAACTGAGCGTTGATCAGCCCTTAGCCTGATGACTCCGAGACAGAAGGCAGGCCGGTTAAGTAAGAAGGCAGACCCGATGAAGGAATCACCGTCCCCG
This sequence comes from Acidobacteriota bacterium, assembly GCA_038040445.1. Taxonomy (NCBI): domain Bacteria; kingdom Pseudomonadati; phylum Acidobacteriota; class Blastocatellia; genus Candidatus Onstottus; species Candidatus Onstottus frigus. The sequence continues at coordinate 149,845 of JBBPIG010000011.1, forward strand.
AACACGACGCTCTCGCATTATCTCATCCTCTCTCAGCTCGGCGCGGGCGGGATGGGCGACCAGGCTGCCAAAAAGTTACGAGCGGATGCGATCAAATTTGATTTTATCATCGCCATCGAAGGTGGTCGTTGAATTAGTGGGGCTGGCAAACCGTGGTCAGTGGTCGTAGTCCGTGGTCCGTAGCTCGTTTCCACCCGTCCCTGCCGCCCGGCTTGCCGGTGATTGTGCGAACGAGGAAGACGGAGGATGATCTGTCTTTGTCAGCGAACGCGAAAGGGACCTTGTGACAACTTGCCCATCTTGCTCAAGACCAGTGCCTCGCGAGGCGCTCTCCTGCGCGGCCTGTGGTGCGGCGCTGGTGGATAGCGCTACGCCAACCCGGATGCCGCAAGCTGAAGACATTGTCGAGCAAGCTGCCCTGGTTCGCTCAAAGGATTCCACTTCGGCTTCGTCCTCGACGAGCGAAGGCCGATTCGTCACCGGCGCGGTACTCGCCGGGCGTTATCGCATCGTTAGCTTGCTCGGCCGTGGAGGCATGGGCGAAGTCTTCAAGGCCGAAGACCTCAAGCTCAATCAAACTGTTGCGCTCAAGTTCTTGCCTGAAAAGATCGCGCTCGACGGGGGAATGCTCGCTCGCTTTCACAATGAAGTGCGCATCGCTCGACAAGTAGCCCACCCAAACGTTTGCCGCGTGTACGACATCGGTGAAGTCGACGGATTGCACTTCATCTCAATGGAGTTCATCGACGGCGAGGACTTGGCTTCGTTGCTGCGGCGTATTGGTCACTTGCCTGGAGTCAAGGCGGTCGAGATCGCGCGTCAGATCTGCGGGGGACTCGCCGCCGCGCACGAGATGGGTATCCTGCATCGCGATCTGAAGCCTGCCAACGTGATGATCGACGGGCGAGGCAAGGCGCGCATCACCGACTTCGGATTGGCCGTAGTGAGCGAGGAGCTTCGCGAAGAAGATGTCCTGGCGGGCACTCCCGCGTACATGGCGCCCGAGCAACTGACGGGCAAGGAGGTCACGCAGCGCAGCGACATCTACTCTTTGGGCCTGGTGCTGTATGAATTGTTCACCGGCAAGCGAGTTTATGAAACACAGAACATTCACGAGCTGATCGATCTTCACGACAAGTCCTCGCCTCCGACACCCTCGAGTCATGTCAAAGACATTGACCCGCTGGCCGAGCGAGTGATCCTGCGCTGTCTCGACAAGGATCCGAAGGCGCGGCCGGCTTCTGCCGTTCAAGTGGCGCTGGCCTTGCCGGGCGGCGATCCGCTTCAAGCTGCGCTGGCGATGGGCGAGACACCATCGCCGGAGATGGTTGCGGAAGCGGGTGAGAAAACCGGCTTACGTCCTGCTATCGCCGTGGCGTGTCTGGCCGCCGTCATTGCCGGACTCATCATCACTGCTTTACTGGGCAGCAAGTTGGATTGGAAAGCGCAGGCGATGCATGAAAATTCGCCGGATGCGCTGGCGCACAAGTCCCGCGACATCATCAACCGGCTGGGCTACACCGACCGGCCCACCGACAGCGCCAATGGGCTGCGCTTCAACTCTGACTATCAGCGCTACGTTGAGCGGAATGACAAACCCGCTAATCGCTGGAGCCAGCTCACGAAAGGCCAACCGGCCGCCATTTATTTTTGGTATCGTGAAAGTCCGCGGTATCTTCAGGCGATTGCCATGTGGAGCGGTGGATGGGTTTCGGAAGATGATCCGCCGCAGAATGTTTCAGGCATGGTGAACATAAGCCTGGATCCGCGGGGACGCCTGCTCTCCTTCACTGCCGTGCCGCCGCAAGTAGATCAAGCCAGTGGTGCGCTGCCCCTGCCTGACTGGACGGCGCTCTTCGCGGCGGCGGGACTTGATATGGCGCACTTCACCCCGACCGAGCCGAAATGGACGCCGCTCGCCATCTGTGACGCGCGTGCAGCCTGGACAGGAGCGTATCCCGATCAACCAGAGATTCCGTTACGCATTGAAGCAGCCGCCTACCGTGGCAAGCCGGTTTATTTTCAACTTATCGAGCCCTGGAGTAGCCCTGGGCGGACGCAAGACTTTCAGCCAACCACGGGGCAGCGCATTAGCTTTGCGATTTTTATCTGCGTATTCCTTGCCATCCTGCTCGGAGCGGTGTTAATGGCCCGCCACAATTTCCGTCAGGGCCGCGGCGACCGCCGCGGCGCGTTCAGGTTGGCGCTCTTTGTCTTTGCCGTCAGGATGCTCGCCTGGCTTTTCGGCGCCAGTCACGCCCCGAGTATTGGAGAAGTACCCAGCTTCTTCTTTCTGGCCGTTAGCCAGGCGCTGCTGGTGGCTGGTGTCCTCTGGTTGCTTTATCTCGCGCTCGAACCTTACGTGAGGCGGCGCTGGCCAGACACGATCATCTCGTGGAGCCGGGTGCTCAGCGGCAGTCTGCGCGATCCACTGGTGGGCCGTGATGTATTCGTCGGCATCCTTTTCGGCATCGGTCAGACGCTGCTTTATCAGCTCGAACAGCTCGTCAGCCTCTGGCTTAACGCAGCTCCGCAGTGGGGAAGCTTCTTGGACGCCTGGCTCGGCGTGCGCTACCTCATTGCTCAAGGGTTTTTGACTAATATAGGTCTGGCGCTTGCAATTGCGCTGTTCTTGTTTTTCCTGATGTTTCTGCTCCGCGTCCTCACACGTCGACAATGGCTGGCCGTGGGCATCTGGGTCTTGATCGCGGTTGTGCTGAAAGTCTTGGGATCAAGCAATCCGATGATTGCCGTGGTATTTGCTTGCTTAATTCCCGCGCTTGACCTCATCGCTTTGCTGCGCTTCGGCCTCGTGACGTTCGCCATCAGCCAATTTGTTTACTTGCTTTTGTTCAGCGTCCCGATCACGACCGACTTTTCAGCCTGGTACGCGGGCAGTTCGCTCTTCACGCTCCTCGCGGTGCTGGCGCTGGCGGGCTATGCTTTTTACACTTCGCTGGGCGGGCAAAAGGTGTTCGAGGGGAAGCTGCTGGAGGAGTGAACGCTTCATTCATCCTTGAACCGGAGGAATAGCTGGGAGAGAATCAACCGCAAGGAGGCCGAAGAAAGCTGATGTTGCGAAAAATTGAAGCCGAAGAATCTGAGGCGAGCTCTTTGCAAGACTTGCACGAACAGTCGGTGGCCCAGATGCTGGCTGATCCGGAGCTGACGCAAGAAGAGAAACAGGAACTGCTACGCCAGCTTGAGATATCCGATGAGGACTGGCAGCCGGTCGAGTTGCCTGAAGGAGCGGAGCCGGTTTCCGAAACGATCATCAGGTTGAGGCAGGGAGACCGCCCGTGATCTGGTACTGCGATTCCAGCGCGCTGGTGAAACGATACGTGCGTGAAACCGGCAGCCGGTGGTTTCGCGCGCAGATCAGTCAACACAAGTTGTTGACCTGCACTCTGGCGATTGCCGAGATTCCTGCGGCACTGGCGCGTCGCAAGCGCGACGGGACGATTTCGGCTTTTGAATTTCATCGCAGCCCAACGCAACTCACCCGCCACCTTCAAGCCAGTCAGTACGAACTGCTTCCCGCCACCCTGAGCGTGATCGAACAGGCGGCGTTGCTGACTTACCGCCAGCCGCTGGCCGGCTATGATGCGGTTCATCTGGCCTCGGGGCTGAATTACCTGCGCACGACCGGCGTCGATCCGGATCAGTTCTGTTTTCTGAGTGCGGATGATCAGTTGCAGCGAGCGGCTGAGGCGGAAGGATTGAGTACCGAAAATCCAAACGCGTACCCCTGACAGATCAAGCTACAGGAATCGGATTCTCAACCTCAGGAACCATATGAGTACTTGCCGTTCTTGCTCACGCTCAGTGGCTGATGATCTTCTCGCCTGTCCTTCTTGTGGCGCGGCGCTGGCGGATAGCGCTACGCCAACGCGGATGCCGCAAGCTGAAGACAACGCCGAGCAGCAAGCTGTCCCTGTTCACCCTAAGGCTTCGCTTTCGGCTTCGCCCTCGAGTGGCGAAGGCCGATTCGTCACCGGCGCGATACTCGCCGGGCGTTATCGAATCGTCAGCCTCCTCGGCCGCGGAGGGATGGGCGAAGTCTTCAAGGCCGAAGACCTCAAGCTCAATCAAACCGTTGCACTCAAGTTCCTGCCCGAGAAGATCGCGCTCGATGGTGGAATGCTCGCTCGCTTTCACAATGAAGTGCGCATCGCTCGGCAGGTGGCCCACCCAAATGTTTGCCGCGTGTATGACATCGGTGAAGTCGCCACAGAGTTCGGAAGTTTGCATTTCATCTCGATGGAGTTCATCGACGGCGAGGACTTGGCTTCGTTGCTGCGGCGTATTGGTCACCTCCCTGGAATCAAGGCGGTCGAGATCGCGCGTCAGATCTGCGCGGGACTCGCCGCCGCCCACGAGATGGGTATCCTGCATCGCGATCTCAAGCCTGCCAACGTGATGATCGACGGCCGCGGCAAAGCGCGCATCACCGACTTCGGTTTGGCGGTAGTGAGCGAGGAGCTTCGCGAAGAAGACGTCCTGGCGGGTACTCCTGCGTACATGGCTCCCGAGCAACTCACGGGCAAAGAAGTCACGCAACGCAGCGACATCTACTCTTTGGGCCTCGTGCTCTATGAACTGTTCACCGGCAAGCGAGTTTATGAAACGCAGAACATTCACGAACTGATCGAGCTTCACGACAAGTCCTCGCCTGCGACACCCTCGAGTCATGTCAAAGACATTGACCCGCTGGCTGAGCGAGTGATCCTGCGGTGTCTCGACAAGGATCCGAAGGCGCGGCCGGCTTCCGCCGTTCAGCACGGGTGGAGCAGTCTTCAACCCGCTCACATTTACTTTTCTGCTCACCCTGCTGCGCGTGCTACTGCGCCGAAACTGGCTGGCGGGGGCAGTTGTTGTGTTGATCTCTGTGCTCCCGGGCTTACTAAGCAGCTCCCTGTCCGTTGCCGTCATGGGCTTCATTTTTGTCAGTTTGCTCGTCCTGGTGTTCATCAGGTTCGGACAGCTGGCGCTGGCCGCCAGCGCCTTAATTTTTTTCTGGCTCAACAGCCTCCCGCTCACGACAAACTTCTGGGCCTGGTATGCAGGCACTTCGCTCTTTGTGGTGTTTCTGGTGACGGCGCTGGCCGCGCTTGCGTTTTACACGTCGCTGGGCGGGCAGAAGGTCTTCAAAGGGAAGCTTCTGGAGGAGTGAATGCCCTTAGTGGAGGAGATTATGCGATTGCTAATCTTGGGAATTGCTGCCTGTCTTGTTCCGCTCAATCTCTTTGGCGCTCAACCGGCTTCGACCGCCGCTCTCCCTGCCAGGTTCGCTGAGCACACAATCGCCACTGATCTGAACGGCGGTTACCAGGTAGTCGTCTCAGACATCAATCACGACGGTAAACCGGATTTGATTGCCGTCGCCAGCGGATTGAATGAACTCATCTGGTTCGAAAACCCCGGATGGCAGCGTCACGTACTTGTCGGGAATATTGCCCGCCCCATCAACTGCGCGGCCTCGGACATCGATGGAGATGGCATTCCGGAGATCGCCCTGGCTCACGAATTCTCCCCCGATCCCGCAAGAAGTATCGGTACCGTGTCGCTGCTCAAACACAGGGGCGATCCTTCGCAGCCGTGGGAAATGATCGAGATTGATCGGCTCTCCACATCGCATCGGCTGCGCTGGGTCGATATTGACGGGAAGGGGAAAAAGGTTCTGGTCAACGCTCCGCTCGCCGGCGCTTTCGTAAAACCGCCTGACTACAGAGGCGCCGTTCCGCTTGTGTTCTATCGCCCGGGAATTTGGAAACGAGAGATCATCTCGCAGGAGCTTGAAGGTGTGGTGCACGGGCTCGCAGTTACGGATTGGAATAAGGACGGGCGAGAAGACATCCTGACGGCAAGCTTCCTGGGAGTCGACCTGTTCAGCTTCGGAAAGACGAAAGCGTGGGGGCGCAGCAGACTCGTCAATGGAAATCCCGATCCGTGGCCGCGAAGCGGGTCGAGCGAAATTGCCGTGGGCCGGTCGGGAAAGGATCGGTTCCTCTCCACCATCGAGCCCTGGCACGGCAACCAGGTCGTCGTCTACCGCAAGCAAGGACAGAGCTGGCAGCGGCAGGTGATTGACACGAGTCTGAACGACGGCCACGTGCTGCTGACGGCAGACCTGAATCAGGACGGAAGAGATGAAATAATCGCCGGCTATCGGGGCCAAGGGAGAAGTGTTTACATCTACTCAGCCGAAGATCCCAAGGGCAGTCGCTGGTCACGACAGGTTCTTGATGATGGCGGCATCGGGGCGGCCGGATGCGCCGTAGCTGACTTGAATGGAGATGCCAGACCGGATGTAGCTTGTATCGGCACGGCTACGACGAATCTAAAGTGGTACGAAAACCTCGCCGCAACAAGTCCGAGGAAGTAGAAGCAGAAGGCAGAAAATAGAAAATCGTCACCAATGTCCAGTCTCTCTGCCTGCTGCTCGCTCTTCCGCTAGCCTACACTATCAATTCTTCGGCACTGGAGGCGGACCGTCCGGAATGTACGGCTTGTAGACTTCGCCCTTGCTCTTATCTTTGAACTCCGCCTGAATTGCCTCACGAGTTTTCTCATCCTCAAACAAATCAACCATCGTTGCAGCGAGAGCCTTCGCCGCGTAGACCATCCCCTTGTGGCCGATTGACATTCCTCCGCACGCAACCACCGGCCACGCGTGCCACGGAGCGTCCTCGGGCGCGGTCGTCACTGATAGGTGCAACGTGGGCACGATCCAGCTCACATCGCCTACGTCCGTCGAGCCACCTTCGGGATCTTTCTTCGGTGGTTCGAGCGGCTGGACTGCGCCGTTCAAGCCCTTGGGTTGGACACTGGTCGCGCGCTGAATCGCCTTTGCGAATTCCTGCTCCTCGGACGTGTACCCGATCGGCCCGAGCCAGGTCATGTTCGCGTGGATCAGCTTAGCTCCGGTAATGTTGGCAAGCATCTCGTAATCGCCGCCCTGTATCGTGAGCTTTGATTCAACGCCTGCCATCAGTGCGGCGCCCTCAGCGATCTTTCGAGCTCGATTCAAAACCTCCTCCATGCCGGTGCGTTTCGAGTCGCGAATCCAGCACCAGAGCCTTGCATACTCAGGCACGACGTTTGGCACATCGCCGCCCTTCTGAATGACATAGTGCATTCGGACAGTCGGCTTAACGAACTCGCGCATGCGATTGAGCCCTGTTGTGAAAAACTCAAGTGCCGCAACCGCGCTTCGTCCGTTCCAGGGATCGGCGGCGGCGTGAGCGGCTTTGCCTTTGAACTCGACGATGAAATCGACGATCGCCTGCGAGCTATCGACGTCAGCTACGATCTTGTCATCAGGGTGCCACGCCAGGCAAACGTCGAGGTCCTTGAACAACCCGTCGCGAGCCATGTAGATTTTCCCGCCGATGGCTTCTTCGGCAGGAGTGCCATAGAAGCGAACTGTCCCTTTGAGCTTGCCCGCCGCGATCAACTCCTTGAGCGCAACCGCGGCTCCAAGGCTCGCCGCGCCGAACAAATTGTGGCCGCAGCCGTGACCCGCAGAACCGGCTTCCAGAGCCTCTTTTACCGGCTGAGCCTTTTGAGAAATCCCTGGCAGCGCGTCGTATTCGCCGAGGATTCCAATGATCGGCCGCCCTTGTCCGTAGCTCGCGACAAACGCGGTAGGCATCCCGGCGACTCCGCGTTTGACCTCGAACCCCTGCTTCTCGGCATAGTCGGCGAGCAGCTTCGACGACCGAGTCTCACGAAGCGCCGTTTCAGCGAAGCGCCATATCTGATCGCTCAGATTGGTAAGCTCCGCTTTGTGCTTTTCGATGGAGGCGACTGCTTCTTCTTTCTTTTTGATGTCGCCGCCGAAGGTCAGCAGGGGGTGAATCAACAGGGCGATAACCAAAATTGCAACCCTTCCCAGGCGTAGTTTCATGGGTATCCTTTCTTGGAAAATGCTTCTGCTACCGCTGGCCTAGTGACCCGTAACAGACGTTTCGCAAGCGAACAAATGGGCAATCCGTGTGAATCCGTCAAATCAGCGTCATCGGTGGTCTATGAGTTCGTAAGAATCGCATTGCCGGGGTGGCATAGACCACCGATGACGCTGATTCGGCGGATTTGCGCGGATACGACTCCTTCATCAGTGAAGCGGATGTTACAGTCCGACTAGTTCGCAGCTTGCCTTGCTGCCTTGCACTCTTCGCACGGGCACAGATCTCGGAGCCGTTCCCACGTATATATGCCGTCGTCGTGCCGGTCGCTAAACAAGAACTTCACACCGTAGCGGCCTACGTGCTCGGCGCTCAGGACCGTCAAGTCTTCGGCAACCGTCCTCGGATCGAGTACGCGAAGACCGGTCACTTCGCTGACGCAGTTGGCGCACATGCATTCCGACCTCAGATACTTGATCGCGTAGATGCTCACATGACCGTCGTCCCATCGGACGGTGATCTCGTGCGGACCGGTCTTCTTTATCTCGAGCGGAGTTGGCATAAGGGACGTCAGTAGTCCGTAGTCCGTAGTCCGTGGTCCGTGGTCCGTGGTCAGCTAGACAGAGTACCCCAGGTTGGACCTCAACTGACTACGGACCACGGACTACGGACTACTGACCCATTTCACTTGTGTTTCCATCGAGGAGGACGCTTGGCGATGAAAGCCTCAACGCCTTCTTGCGGGTCCTTGAAAGACATCAGCTCGTTAAGGTAGATATCCTCCGCGCGTTTGAGCGCCTCATCGAAACCGAGGCCCCACGTCTGAACCATCGCCCGACGCGCCATCTCCAGTCCGGGGACGCTCATCTGCCGAAACGCTCCGAGCAACTCCTCTGCTTTCGCCTCCAGAGCGTTTTCGGCGACGACGTGATTGACCAGGCCTAGCGACTGCGCGGCTTCGGCAGTCAACAACTCGCCAGTCAATATCATCTCGCGCGCTTTCTTCTCACCGATCACCTTCGGCAAAAGGAAGGCGGCAACCGGCGGAAAGACGCCGAGTTTGATCTCGGGCTGACCGAACCGCGCGGAGCCACTGGCAATGACGATGTCGGCAAAGGCGGCAAGCTCGCACCCACCGCCCAGCGCTGCGCCTCCGACCAGCGCAATCACCGGCTTCGACACCGCGTTGAGCGAGCGAAAGATCGAATGAAAGCCGTCAAGCATCTGAAACACCGTTTCGGCCTTGTGCTCTTCGATCGAGACGCCGGCGCAAAAAGCCCCGCTTGCCTGCGATGCGGCAAACACTATCGCGCAGGTGTCGGGCGTCTGGGCGATGCGATTGATCGCGTCGACGATCTCCTTCATCATCGCAATCGTCAAAATGTTCAACGGCGGCCGCGCAAAGGTTATCCGCGCAACGCGGTCGGTCACTGCCACCTGAATGTCTCTGTAGTGTGCTGCCATTGTAGAACTTCCGCGGGCTACATCTTCAACTTCGCTTCAACCTGTTCCGCGATGCCTTTCGACCGCTCGATCATAGCCTTCATCTGTTCACCCGTCTCGTCCGCGGCTTCGCGATCCGCAATCGAATCAAGGTTGACGCCAACGTTGTAAGAAGCACCCTTGATGGCGGCCTGTGCGAGCTGGGCTGCGACGGCCACATCGGATAGCGCGTTAGGGTTGCCGATCTCGGCAAGCTCACCCAGCAGCGCGAGAACATCGAAGCCGCGCTGCGCCGTTTCAAACGGAACGTCAACCGCGCCTCGAAGCGCGATTTGAATCTGTCCGGCGCGATCCGCCTTTTGCTCGTCGCTTTCCTTCGGCAATCGATAAGCGCGGAGCACCGCTTCAAAACTTGCGGCGTCCTCTGCGATCAACTCTCGCAGCCGCGCGCTCAAACTTTCAAGGCTCGATCTGATTTCTTTTAGCCGCGGTTCAGCTTCGGCGTACTTTTGCTTTCCGATTGTTAGATTGCACACCATCTGTCCGAGCGAGGCTGCAAGCACTCCGCAGTAAGCCGCGACGCTTCCGCCGCCTGGCGTCGGCGTGCCGGCCGCGACAAGGTCGGCGAACGCTCCTACGCTGGTTGACAGAACCGTCGTCTGATCGGCAATGGCGGGATCGCTCATGCTTCGGCTTCCTCCATCGCTCCTGCAAGTCTGTGTTCCAGGATCTGGTCCTCGCTGAATTCTTCGAGCTGTAGATAGAAGTCCGCGACTGCATTCAGCGCGCGCTGCGGAACCAGCCCCACGATCTCGGACCCGACGACCGCGACACCATAACGCTCAGCTTCGCGCTTGATCATTTCGAACGCGCGGAACAGCGGGGTGCCTTCATAGTTGACCATATTCATCGAGACCTGAACGATGCCTCGATCCTTCAGCTCGAACCCCAGCGCTTTCACGTAGCGCAAGCCGCCCGACTGATGCCGCACGGCACGCGCGATCTTATTGGCGACTTCCAGGTCGGAAGTGGCGAGGTTAACGTTATAAGCAATCAGAGGCGGACGCGCGCCTACAGCGGTTATCCCGGCGGTCGAATGAACTCGAAGCTCTCCGAAGTCAGGGCGGCGAGCTTCGTTGGCCGCGATCTCGTCACGTATGCCTTCGAACTGTCCCTTGCGCAATGTCGCGAGGTTCTCGCGTTCAGGTCTGGTCGCCGCTTTTTCGTAGAGGTAGACCGGGATTCCGAGTTCGCTCCACATCCGCTCTCCGCAAGCGCGAGCAAGGGCGACGCAGTCATCCATCGTCACTCCTGAGATTGGCACGAACGGAATTACGTCGGTCGCCCCCATGCGAGGGTGCTCGCCGGTGTGTTTGTTGAGGTCTATCAACGCAGCCGCCTTCTTAGCCCCTGCGAGCGCGGCGTCGACTACATGTTCGGGCGACGCAACGAAGGTGACGACTGATCGGTTGTGATTGGGGTCCGATTCGCGGTCCAGCAAAACCGCGCCGGTAACTGCTTTGATGGCTCCCACTATTTGATCTAAGACTTCGGTTCGCCGGCCTTCGCTGAAGTTAGGAATGCACTCGACTATGCTTCGCACGCTCAGAATCCTAACCGATTAGCTTTGGGCTTGCAAAGAAGCGGTAGCAGGACCGTGACGCGGTGCAGGTCGCGGATTACGTTCGCGGTCGAGCCGCTCTCTCATTAACACCTCGATTCATCGAGGTGTCCAGCGTGCTATAGATCCGCGTTCAAACTGTTTCAACAGTTTTGCCGTTCGGGAGGACAAACCTATGTCTGGGAGCGCTACAAGGCGCGCGTGATTGCGAGAAGGTTGATTGATGTTCTTGACGCGGTGACGGTGGATTCTGCAACCGAGGGCAGGGTCAGCCACGGACTGGCAATAGCGTGTAGCCCAGGGCGAGTCCGCGAGCCCTGGGTTGACGCCGCCCGGGCGCGCAAGCCCGCGTATGCGGGCGACAGAAATTGGCGGGTCAGACTCGACCCCAGAGGCTACCGCGCAAGCCGCGCCCGCTATATAATCGCGCAACTGGAAAGGAGCGCGCCGTGTCCGACCAGACTCCACTAACGATGCTCTGTCTGGCAAGCTACGAGAAGGGCGAGGCCTTCCTCCGCCAGTGCAAGCGTGAGGGCTGCCGCGTCCTGCTGATAACCGTTGAAACACTTCGCGAGGCGAACTGGCCGCGCGAGGCGATCGATGAAATCTTTTATATGCCCGACGGCTACTCACGCGCCGACATAATCAAAGGCATCAGCTATCTGGCTCGCGCGCAAAACATCGATCGCATCGTGCCACTCGATGAGTACGATCAGGAAACCGGAGCGCTCCTGCGCGAACACTTGCGCATTCCTGGCATGGGTGACACCACAGCTCGCTACTTCCGCGACAAGCTGGCGATGCGAGTCAAGGCCCGGACCGAACGCATACTCGTTCCCGAGTTCGTTCACGTCCTGAACTATGACCACCTTCGCGAATTCATGTCCCGCGTCGCGCCGCCGTGGGTGTTGAAGCCGCGCTCGGAAGCGGCTTCGATGGGCATCAAGAAGATCGCGGCCTCCGATGAACTGTGGCCGCTGCTTGACGCGCTTGGCGACCGGCAGTCCTTCTACGTTCTCGAGCAGTATTTGCCCGGTGATATCTACCACGTTGATTCGATTGTGTCCGAGCGAGAAGTCGTGTTCACGGTGCCTCACAAATACGGCCATCCGCCGATGGATGTCTCGCAGGGCGGCATCTTCACTACGCGAAAGATCCCTCGCACCTCGGCCGATGCGCAGGCGCTGGATTCGTTGAACCGTGAAGTGATCGACAAGCTAGGTTTGGTGCGGGGAGTCACCCACGCCGAGTTCATCAAGGCGCGGGCCGACGGTCGTTTTTATTTTTTGGAGATCGCCGCGCGCGTCGGCGGCGCTAACATTGCCGAAGCTATAGAAGCCGCGACTGACGTGAACCTGTGGGCCGAATGGGCCCGCATCGAGATCGCCGGAGAGGAAGGCTCATACCAGGTACCGCCGCATCGGGACGACTACGCTGGAGTAATCATCTCGCTTGCGCGGCAGGCACAGCCGGAGACTTCGGCGTATGGTGATCCGGAGATCGCTTATCGTTTGAACAAGCCTCACCACGCGGGTCTGGTGGTGGCATCGAAGGACCCGCGGCGAGTCGAGCAGTTGCTCGAAGAGTACAGCCGACGCTTCTACGAAGACTTCTATACAACCGAGCCGCCGCTCGACAGGCCTGCCTCGTGAGCGACCGTTGAGAGAAGTTCAGAGTTCAGCCTTCAGGCTGCCGCAGCGCGCTCGCAGACTAAAGTCTGTACTCTAAACATCCTAGTCGTCGTATAGCGCGGCCGGACTGCCTGCCGGGTGAAATACGCCGAGCAACTTGATGCTACTTGAGCCGGTATTTTCGAGACAGTGGCTTACGAGTCGCGGAAGATAAATGCTCGAGCCTGCCTTGAACGTGGCGTCGCCGTCTTCGGTGTGCACGCAGCCTTCACCTTCGATTATGTAGATCGCTTCTTCGTAGGTGTGATGATGCATCGGCGCGCGGCCGGGCGGGATCACACCGATAAACTGCGTCACGCGGTGCGCGCCGATGTCTTGATTCACTAGAATCTTGAAGGTCCGGTCGCCGGCCGGGAGCGCCTCAACCTCATCCTCGCGCACCGTGCGAAACGGTTTCGTGTCCTGCGCCGCGCGCACTATCGGCTCTATTCCGGTTTCCGCGTCGTCATCCTCGGGGCAGCAGACACTAACGATCTCGAGATCGCTAACGCCGCGCCCTCGCTCGTCCAGGTTCTCGATCTGGTAGACGCTTCCAGGTGGAACATAGACCGCAGTGCCCGGCGCGAGCGGGTAGCTGTATCCGTCGATGTAACAGGTGCCCGTGCCGTTCACGACGTAGATAACTTCTTCGCCGACAGGATTGCGACGCGCGGAGGAGACGCCTTCGGAGTAGACGCTCACATATTGCGCGATGTCGCGAGCGCCCATCGCTCGCGAGATGGGAACGCTATAACGTCGCGCGCCCTCTGTCTGAGTGAGTTCGCCACGCTCGACCACTGCTGCAAGCCCAGATAATGCTTTCATCCGCTTACCTCACACCTTCTCGGAGCCGGGTCCGGATTTGCCAACCGGCCTGGCTCCTCCTCAAATACAGCCGGTAGCAATGCTTTGATTGTCGAGGTCAATTTGAATCCCTCAAACGAAAATCGGAACTGAACTAAGAGCTCAGGCTACGCGCGTGGTCTGCGGATCACGGCGAGCCAGCAACGCTTCTATGACCGTCGTGTTGATGCGTTGTCGCTTTGTTGAGTCAAACTGAACTTCAGCTACTGGAACCGCCCCAAGCAAGCGCTCAGCCTGTTCCGGCAGTAGCTCCCACGAACCTTCAAGCTCACTTTCCAAGATCGCAGGGAGTTGATAGACGCGATAGTGATCCGAGTAGTCGTCGAGATCATCATCGAAAGGGCAATCGAAAAGATATTCCTTTCCGTCGAGAGCCGTGATGAAGATGCGAGGGACATCGTAAAAGTCGCGATAACGAATTGTCGCCCAGTTCATAGCAAGCTCCTTTGATATGCGGAACGCTTACCGAATCCGATCCCGCTTGGGTACCGGATTTGGCAATGCGCCAGAGAACGCTGATGGCGACGAGCCTTCAATCACGTTGACGTGGCGCTCGTTTATTCTACCACTTCTGGTGACTTCAGGTTTAAGCGTCACCGTGCCACCGCCCGCCAGGACTGCGCCGATAGTTGTAAACCGAATCGTGCCGTGTGGAACGTAGGCCGCTGCGTCTTCAACCGTTTTGCCCACTGCACCGGAGAAGGCCGTGCCGGGTCGGTGGCAACTCACCGGCGCCTCCTCGAACAACAATCACAAGATCAGTCAGCTCAATCAGAGACACAATAGCGCCTCCATTTTCAAACGAGTTTCAACCACGTGCGACACGCGCCGCGCTCCCAAACCCGGCCAAGCTCAGGACAACTGTTAACAGGTCGTCATCATTGGGTCGCCAAGCCGCGACAGCTCAAACCGGCGGATATCGAAAGATGTGCGGCCATTCATCAGAAGTTCCGTCGCAATGCGCCCGATCGTCGGGCCAAACTTGAAGCCGTGCCCCGAGAAGCCCGTCACCACCAACACGCCCTCAAGCTGAGGATGCCAGTCGATGATGAAGTCGTCGTCGGGCGTGTTGTTGTAGACGCACACTCGCGCCTCGCGGACTCTCGCATCCGCAAGCCCGGGGATGAACTCGGAGAAAAACGCGCGGCAGCTCTCGATGAAGTCTTCGCCCGCGTGATCCTCTGCCGAATCCGGGTCAACTTCTGCGCCCTTGTGATGGTTGGCGATCTTCATCGAGCCGGCATGATGAATCGGGAACCCGTAGAAGCCGCTCTCGAGTTCTAGAAAGATTGGGAAGCTGCCGGGTTCAAAGCTGAGGAGAGAGTGCGACGAGCCCGCTGAAATCGCGTTGCCGGGCTCGAAGTAAGCAATCTCCTGACGCGTGGTCGTTAGCTTGTCTTCGAGAAATGGAAGCAGCCTTCGCGACCACGGACCCGAAGCAATCATCACGCGCTCAGACACGATCTCCATGCCGGACTCGGCGACAATCGATATGCGAGACTCAGAGGCTTGCTTGACCTCGACGACACGCTCGCCTTCGATGATTGCCACCCTTCGCCGGGTCGCCAGGTCGATCAAGGTTCGCATCGCCGTTTCCGCGTGCAAGATCGCGCCGCTTGGATCGTAAACGCCGTAAGCGAACGCACTCGCATTGAACTGAGGAAATCGCGCGATCACCTCCTGGCTGTTCAGCCTTTCGCTTTCGAGCCCCAGCGAGCGCAACGCCTCGTAGCATTCGCTTTCAAAGGAAGGCTGGCGCTTCCCGAGAAGCAACGCTCCCGTGTTGGTTAGCAGCCGCGTGCCGGTCTGGGCTTCAAGCTCGCGCCATCGCTCGAGCGCATCGACCGCGAGCTTCACGTAGAGTGGATCGGGATACGCGAATCGGAACACCTTGGAGTGATCGACCGAAGCGGCTCGCGGATTAGGCAGAGAAGATTGGTCGATAAGGGCAACGCTGGCGCCTTCGCGAGCAAGCTCACAAGCGGCGGCCGCGCCCATCACGCCCGCTCCGACGATTGCCACGTCGAATGTCTGCATCGCGCCGGCGATTCTAACATAGTAGTCCGTGGTCCGTAGTCCGTAGTCCGTAGTTCTCGAGTTTGTCCACTGACCACGGACTACGGACTACGGACTACGGACTACGGACTACGGACTTCCCTTTGATCAGGGGAGCACTTAGAATCATCGAGCCAGATGCCGACGAAAGCTCACAGACGCCGAATAGTGACGCGCAGTTTCATGTCGTTCATGGACAACGACCTGACGACCGCGGCCGCCGCCGTTTCATACTTTTCGATGCTGGCGCTGTTTCCGACGCTGTTGGTTCTGCTCGCGATCGGCAACCGTTTGATCGGGCCGGAGACCGTTGAAAAATATGTCATCGGTCAAGTGCTGGCGCTTCTGCCCGGAGCTCGCCCGTTCGTCAGCAAAAACCTCGAGTCGATATCGACCATCTCGACCGGCATCATCGTGAGCTGTCTGGTCGTGATGCTGTGGGCCGCGTCCTGGATGTTCACCGTGATCGAGAAAGCGTTGAACCGCATATGGGGCACATATCCGCGATCGTTCCTGCACGGGCGTGCGGTGAACATCGCGGTGATGAGTCTGGTTTGGGCTTTGTTGGCATCTTCGGCCCTTTTCACCGCGTTCGTTACTGGAGTAAGGTCGGCGGCAGACAGGATTCCGCTGAGAGTTGCTCCGTGGCTCACGGCGCTGTCCGGCCACGTGTGGCAAATTGTGTTTGTGCTGACAAGTCTCGCCTTGACCGTCATCCTGTTTGCGGTTCTGTACAAGATATTGCCGAACACACGGGTGTCGATCATGGAAGCGTTGCCGGGCGCAGTGCTTGCCGGGGTGTTCTGGGAAGCGGCCAAGTTCGGCTTTGCCTACTTGCTGCCCTACTTCCACTACGACTTGTTGTACGGCTCGATCGGCGCGGGGGTGGCATTGCTGACGTGGGTTTATTTGTCCAGCGTCATAATGTTGTTCGGCGCGCAGTTCACGGCGCTGCTTCATCGCGATCACTTGTTCAACGCGTCTGAAACCCTCGCCCACCCCAGCGCCCCAAGCGCCCGCCATTGAAAGCCAGCGCGCAAAGTGAGAGGAGTTCGCGAGTGAGCGAGATTCATAACCCATGCTCGTTTCCGATTTCGACTACGATCTCCCCGAGCGTTTGATAGCGCAGGAACCCGCCGCAACACGCGACCTCTCGCGGCTACTGGTGGTTCATCGCGCGACAGGCGAGCTTGTCGATTCGGTCTTCGCAGAGTTACCCGATCATCTTCGCGCGAGCGACCTGCTCGTGCTCAACAACACTCGAGTTTTCCCCGCGCGGCTTATTGGCCGGCGGCTGCGCGTGACGCCGCGAGGCGATACGGTGCGCGGCGGGCGCGTTGAAGTCTTTCTCGTGCGCCGCATCGAACCGCTGATATGGGAAACGCTTGTTAAGCCGGGCAGAGCTTTGACGCCAGGCGCGCGAGTTGAATTCGCCCGCGGCAAACTCACCGCTGAAGTGATCGAGTGGCGCGATCGCGGACGCCGCCTGGTTCGCTTCGAAGCAACAGGAGACTTCGACGAAATAATCGACCGCATCGGCCGCACCCCCCTGCCGCCTTACATCAAGCGAGATGAAGAAGACCGCCTGGACGCCGAGCGCTATCAAACTGTATTCGCCCGCGAACGCGGCGCGGTCGCTGCTCCTACGGCGGGACTACACTTCACTCCCGAGTTGCTCGACCGTTTGCGCGCAACCGGAGTCGAAATCGCGGAGATCACTCTGCACGTCGGCTACGGGACGTTCCAGCCGGTCCGAGTCGAACGAGTCGAGGACCACCGCGTCGAACCCGAAGCCTACTCGATCAGCGAGCAAGCGGCTGCTTCAATCAACCGAGCGTTGATCGAAGGCCGCCGAGTGATCGCGGTGGGCACGACGGCAACTCGCGCACTCGAATCAGCGGCGAGACGGGGGTTGGGTGCTGGGGGTCGGGGGTTGGTCGGTGACCAGAATGCGGCGTACCAACCTCTAACCCCCAGCCCCCAACCCCTGACTACCGATCTCTTCATCTATCCGGGATTCGAGTTTCGCGTGGTCAGTGGGTTAGTGACGAACTTTCACTTACCGTGTTCGTCACTGCTGATGCTGGTGAGCGCGTTCGCTGAGCGCGAGTTGATCCTAAAGGCTTACCGCCATGCTATTGACCGCGACTATCGCTTCTACAGCTACGGCGATGCGATGCTAATTCTCTAGTGCGTTAGTGGGTGACTGCGCGGTCTCGAGGCACGAGCCGTCGCAGCAGCCACAACATCAAGCACCCCGTCGCTGCTCCGAACAACATGCCCGCGCCTATCCCAAAAGTCAGATGGCCGACTATGTGTCGAAGGTGATAAGGATCCTCAGCCGCGATTGAGAACTCAGGCGCCGTGAACACATTCTCAGTCTTGCTGATCACCGAGTAGATTATGGCGATAACTATCACCCCTTGTTCATAGATGACCAGAAGCAGGCTCGCGACTACCACGTTCGGATAGCTGCCGAATTTCTGCGTGTGAATCAGCCAGACCGATATCAGGATCGCAAGAGACGTCGCGACAGTCACGCTGAACACGCGCACCATGCCGTGCGAAACCCCTGCGGCGTCGAGCCCCCACCTCAGCGCCCAAACCAAGGTGATGAGACCAAACAACGGAGCCAACATTCGAATGTGATCGCGTAGTCCGCGCCCGCAAATGTTCATTATGTCTCCCTGGTCTCGCTGGCCTCGATAGCCCGCACCATCAATAGCGTCATATCGTCCTCGAGCTCATCGCCCGCCCACTTACGCACAGCTTCAAGCACTCCGGCCTGGATCTCCTCAAGGGTCTTGTCCAAGCGCTTTTCGATCTCAGCTTGCAAACGCGCGTCGCCAAACTCTTCGCCGCTCTTCGACGCCGCTTCGGTGATGCCGTCCGAATAGAGCGCCAGCAAATCGCCGGGCTGCAACGTCACTTCGCCGGTTTGGAATTCCGAACCCGCAAACAACCCGAGCGGCAATCCACCTTCACACAACTGCCGCCCGCGCATCGAGCCGAGCAGGACTGGCGCATAGTGTCCCGCGTTAACATAGCTCAGACGCCGTTCGGCTGTGCTCCATTCAGCATAGAAAAAAGTCGCGAACTTTGAGTCATCGGTTACTTGATGAAGATGATGGTTCAATCTCTTGCAGACTTCCGCGGGCGGAATTCCCGTCTCGCACAGCGTGCGCAACAGGGCTTGCACGTTGGCCATGAGGATCGCCGCCGAGATGCCTTTGCCGCTGATGTCGGCGATCGCGAACACCAGGCGCCCGTCAGGGAATTGCATCACGTCGTAGTAGTCACCGCTGATGCCGCGCGCGGGAATGCACACCGCCGCGAACTCCAATCCGTTCTTGTCCGGCAACTGCCGAGGAAAGAGCGCGCGCTGCACCTCGAGCGCGAAGCTCAGCTCGGCCTCCTTGCGAGCCAGTTGGCGGCGGCTCGCTTGCAACTCGATCTGAACGCGATAGAGCGACACCAGCAGGACGGCAACCGCCGTCGTAGCTCCAAACGTCAGTCCCCAAGTTGCCAGCGCTGAGCCCTGTACCAGTCCGCGCCCGAGAAACAACAGGAGGCCCGCTCCCACCACGAAGCCGATCAAATAAACCTTGTCCCGAGCCTCGATGGTGAAGCCTGGCTTTGATTGTTGAATCGTGTTTCCTATTTCCAATTGAGTCCTTGACGCGATTGACGAGGCGCGGTGCTCTACACTTCGACATTATAGAGATGTTTCGCTGAGACCCAAGACGAAAATGGAAGTAGCACAGACTTTAGTCTCTGTCCCGTAGCTCCGCTATAGGAGTAACCACGAGGCACAGACTAAAGTCTATGCCAACTCGCTCAAGTAGTAATGCCACAGGATCCGCGCGGCGACTGCTCTCCACGGCTTCCACGCCGCGCTCATCTCGTCGAGTTCCTCCGGAGTAGGGCGAGTCCCTAGCCGCTTGACCTTTTGCGCCGCGACCGCCAGCGCGAGATCTCCCGAGGGCCAGATATCAGGCCGGCGCAGCACCATCAGCAGATAGATATCCGCGGTCCAACGTCCGATGCCTTTGATCTTGATCAACTCGGATCTTACACTGGCGTCATCCATCGACCTCAAGGCGTCGAGATCAAGCAAGCCCTCGACAATCGCCTGTGCGAGGTAGCGTCCATAGGAAGTTTTCTGGCGGCTGAACCCGATGGCCTTCAATGCTACGTCATCCAGTTCGAGAAAGCGTCCCGGTGTGAGCGGCGAGGCAGCTTCCAGCAGTTTGCGATGAGCCGCTCTCGCTGACGCAAGCGAAACTTGTTGCTCCAGGATGATGTGAAGCAGAGTTGAGAATCCGGACTCGCGCGCCCACATCGGCGGGGCGCCGAACATCTTCACCACGCGGCCGAGGTCCGGATCACGCCGCGATAAAAACCTGACTCCACGCATTAGCGCTTCATCGCTGAGGTAGGTAGCGTTCGTGTGAGGTCTAGTCACTCTTGGCTCACCGGACCGTCCCGATCCTGGTTCAAGATATTCCAAACAGTGAGGTCGCGCATCACGTTTTCGCGCATACCCTCCTCGCCTGAAGTTGGAGGTATTTCCGGAGTTTGGTAAGTCGCGCGTCGATGAGGGGTCTAGCAAGCGACCCGAAAAGCCTTTCCGCGGCGAGGCCGTTTACATCTGAGATCAGGGTGAATGATCGACCATCCGTTCAACCGGATCAGTTAGGCTTCTTGGCCGGGGCCGGGGCCGGTCTGCGCTGGGCGAACGGCATTGCAGCCAGCGGCCGAGCATGGCCCTGATGGCAATCATTGCAGCCTACTGCGCTGCCATCCTGTTTCACCAACCCTTGCGAGAACTGGGTCATCATGAAGCGAGCGATCTGCTTGCGAGGCGTGTCTTCGTCGAAGTCGGTGGTGTGGCAGTAAGTGCATTGTGTTGTTCATTGGTGCCTCCTCATGATGCAATTTGTGATGCCTGGTTCACCCAGAATCTTCTTGCTGCGCGCGTTCGGCTACGCTACTAACTGCGGCGCGGCAAACTCGCGCCCGGTTGCCGCGCCCCAGATCCAACGCCGCGGTCGCCGGACCGCGCAATCATTTCTTCTTCGGCGACTGCCACGACAGCGCTGAAGCGAGAGCTCGCGCTTCCGCCGGCATCTCGACTGCGCCTTCGAGCAGAATCTTACGCGCATCGACATCCTTGCCGTAGAAGTCGCGATTGTCGTCCTTGTCCGCTCTGAGCGTTGCGCCGTCCAACGAAATACCGGCGAACAATCCCTTGGCGCGCGAGTACGTGAGGATCTCGGCGTCCATCCTGATATTCGTCTGCGCCGCTGTTTGACGGCCGACGGGGCCGGCTGCCGCGGACGCATCGGCTCCTATGGTGAACTTGTCGCCGATCAGTTTGTCGACCCCTTTGCGATTCATCATCAGCATCACCACATCTATCTGGGTGAACCCGATCTGGAAGCCGATGCTGCCGCCCTCGATGGTGATGAACGACGGCGCTGTCCAGCTTCGGTCAGGCTTGCGGCACATGATCAGGCCCTTGCCGTATTTCCCGCCGAGGCCCAGGCCGCCCTTCTTCAAGCCAGGCACGATACCGACGCACTCGCATTTGTTTAGCAGGTCTTCGGGAATCCCCTTGTCGGGCGTCTTCATTATTTCGCTGAAGACTTCGGTTGCTCGCTGCAGTCTTTTGACTACGTCTCTTCGATCGGCTGCCATCGCGGCGCTCGATAAAAGCAACAGAAGCGAACAGGAAACTAGAACTGATTTCATGGGTGATGCCTCATACTCGCGATGATTTGGTTATTAGAGCGTCCACGCGGCCCGCGGCGAGTCTAGCCGCCGCCTACCTTTGCATCATACCGAAGCTGCCTCGTCGCTGTCACCCCATCGGCGACGATTGGGGGTCCCGTCTAGCTTCGGATCCGAAGACTCGCATAATCAACCACAGTCGCACCGTAGGACAGCGAGAGTCCCTCAACTTCCGGCCTCGCAAACCGGTAAGTCTGCTCGTGGAAGAGAGGAAGCAGCAGGGCATCGCGCACGATAATCTCCTCGATCTGGCGGTAGAGGGAATGGCGCACCGGTGGAGAGGTTTCGGCTCGTCCTCGTTCGATAAGCCGGTCGATCTCAGCAGACCCACACAGTCGCCCGTTGATTCCCTCGCGAGAGTGCAGAATGTTGACGAAGGTGTCCGCGTCAGGGTAGTCGGCGACCCAGCGCGCCACTGCCAGGTCGACCGTGGCTCGTGTCTGAGCCTCCATCAGCTCGGCCATTGTCCTGTTTAGAGGTCGAATGTTTATTCCCTTCTGACGAAAGGCGGCTGAGAGTTCCCGGGCGAGCGCCGAGTATTCGCCGAAATAAACCGGGTTGAGTGCCGCGGTCAATTCAATCTCGGCTAGTGGTTGTTCCGGCCCCGACGAAGCCGCGCCGGTCATGCGTGGTGTGTATGCGGGATCATGACCGAGGAGACCTGGCGGGATGAGCCCGTGTGCTGGTATTGCAAGACGCCCCAGCGTCTGACGAACGAGTGCGGCGACGTCGACTGACTGAACAAGGCTCTGGCGGACGCCCTTGTCGCTCAGAGGCCCCTGATGCGTATTGAACGCAACGTAGTATGTAATGAGCCGGGGCGTCTCGCGGTAGCCCGGAGCGAAGTCGGGCTCGCGTCGCAATGGCTCCACGTCCGACGGTAACAGATCCGACGCCAGCGAAAACCTGCCGGCGCGAAACTCCGAAACAATGTCTGCCGGGGAAACACCAAAACTGAAAACCAGTCCCTCGTTTCTGGGATACCCCGCGCGCCAATAAGTCTTGTTGCGTTCAAGCTCGAGCCGGCGGCCCGGATCGAACTTCACCACCCGATACGGTCCTGTTCCTACACAACCCTCGCGCCAGCTCTCGCCAACTGGTTCCACTCCCTCAGGTACGATTGAGGCCCCGGGATAAGAAATCAGAGCGGGGAAGATTGATACTGGTTCGTCGAGTTCGATCGTGAATTCATTGGCGGTGTGGATTCGAAACCCGGCAAGATCCCCAGCCTCGCCGCCCAACAGCGCCTTCGCTCCCCGGATCCGAGAGTAGAACCACCGGCACCCGCTTTCAGGATTCTGCAGCAACCGTTCGAAGGAATAGCGGACATCGCGCGCGGTGAGTCTGCGACCGTCGTGGAAGCGAACATCGTCCCTGAGACGAAACAGGTATCTCCTGCCTCCCTCTTCCACTCTGAATTCAGCCGCGAGCCACGGAATAATCCTGCCCCCGACCTCGCGAGTCAACGTCTCGTAGATGCTCGGAAGCACCTCTGACTGTTCCAGAGTCGACGACAGTGACGGGTCCAGACTTGCAATCACCCCGGCGATGGGAACTTGGATATTCCCGCTGGCAGTACGGACGCTCTCGGTCACGGTGGCGGCCGATTCAACCTTGCCTAGCCCTGAATAGTTCACGTAAGGGGCGCTGCCCCACAGCTTAAGCCCGCGCACTTTCGCGCTGGCGAGGCGGTGATCAATGTCATGAAATAGTGGGAAGAGTACACCGGATTCCAAGAGAAGGTTCTCGTACTTCCGATAAAGAGACGCTCTGACGTTCGGCCGGCTCTCCGAGCGAGCCTCTTCCAATATCTGATCGCCTTCAGCGGAAGCGATGTAGTTGCGATAGAGGCCGACACGCGAGTGAAACAGACTGTGCGTGAAATTGTCGGGATCGTCATAGTCGGCGTTCCACCGCCCGATGCGCAAGTCCAACCCTTCATTGTGCTGGTCGGCGTCCAGGTACTGGGACATAGTGGGTGTCGCGATCTCAACTTCAACTCCCAGTTCTGACCAGATTGAGAACAGAGTTTTCAGAAGCGATCCATATCGGTCCTGAAGCAGCGGATGGACCGAGGCCTTGAGCCGGATAGGCGGAGTCACCTCTGCCGCACGCAGCATTTCAATCGCCTCTTCGCGTGTGAGCATATGGCGTCTCCGGCCAGGGTCGTGGCCAAGCATGCCGGGTGGAATAAGGCAGACAGCGGGCTGCGAGAAGCGTCCCAGCGTTTGCCATACCAGATCATGTGTACGCACTACGCCGGAGAGCGCGCGGCGCACCGACAGGTTCTGCCCCACCGGGCCCGTGAGCGAGTTGAACATCACAAAATAAGTATTCTTTCGAGGGGCCTCGACGAGTCCACCGCGGAAGCGCGGGTCGCGCAGGAGCTCTTCCAGGTCCTGAGGCGAGAGGTCGCGCGCAAGATCCAGCTCACCCGAGCGCAGGCCCGAGGCGATTGCTGATGCGCTCAGGCCATGGCGAAACTCAATCGCATCAAGCGCGGCTGGTGTGCCCTTCCAATAGTCGCGGTTGCACTCGAGGACGATGCGTCCGCGATCATACGATGCCAGGCTGAAGGGACCTGTGCCAATTGGGAGCGAGCCGCCGGTGGCGTCTCGCGTGATGCCAGTCTTGTAGTCTGCGAGCAGCGCCGGATAGATCGAAAGCGGCTCGTTGAGTTGAATCTCGAGCTTGGTGCCAGAGTGAGCCACCATGCCCACCAGGCCGCTTGCTTCTTGCTCCGCGAAGTCTCGGACACCACGGATCGCGGCCATCGCAGCGGGCAGCTCTTGAGAAGCCTGGCGAATCGCGCGCTCGAATGACTGCTTGACGTCTTCGGCCGTAAGGAGATGACCATCTTGGAAGCGGACGTGATCGCGCAGGGTGAGTATGAACGATTCTCCTTCATTCGCCACTTCCCATTTCTCGCAGAGAGCCGGAACGAGATTGCCCTCCTGGTCAGTAGCCAGTAGAGTCTCGAAGACGTTCGTCAGAATCTCCGCCTCCTCTACGAGTTCCAGGTTGACAGGTTCGACGGCCTTGACCGGGTTGGCGATTGCTACAACTAACCTTCCACCCTTTGGGATCTCTTCCAGTGCGTCGGCCTCTTTCGACCCCGGAGCTAGCCTTGCCGCCTCCTCAAGGTACTCATTTGCCTTCTCGTATTCGCCGCCGAGATTGGCGAGCGTCGCCCCTAGCGAGAGCAGATGCCTGAGGCTCTCTGTCTCTGCGGCTGCGCGAGATGCCTCCATCCCTCTGTTCACCCATCGAGCAGTCTCTTCGGTCCTCCGCGCCTGCCATGCCGTTTCAGCCGCCAGTACGAGCGCACTCACGGCGCTCGTGTGTTGATTCTCACGCTCGAAAATCTTGATGGCGGACTCAGCCTCTTTTAGCGCCCCGTCTACGTCTCCAGCCATCCGATGCGCCTCAGCCAGAAGTATCCGGGCTTTTGCTTCGAGAGACTTTTCCCCTTCCCATTCCTCATCGAGAAACTCGAGAGCGGTTTTTGCTGAACGCGCCGCCTCCTCTGCACTGAACGCGTCAAGCGCAGCCCTGGCGAGGCGCAGACCGTACTCAACCGTCTTGTCAGGAACATCACCTTGAGAGAAGTGGTAGACCAGTTGCGGGTAGATGCGTTCCAGCCGTCCTCCGTGACGGCTCTCAATCCGCTCGGCATACTTGCGATGAAGCGATCTGCGCTTCCGCCGCGAAATCGCCGCGTAGAGGACATCGCGGACAACCCCGCTTGAAAACGTCAAACGGTCTCCGCGCGATTCCCGCTCCTCTTCGATCAGCCCGTCCTCAACGAGCCGGTCAACTGCGTCCTCTACAGCCCCCTTCTCTCCGGCGAGCATTTCCAGGTCGCCGAAATCAAAAGTCTTGCCAATCACCGAAGCGATCGAAAGAATCTCTCGCAGGTCCTCCGGCAGCCGCTCGATTCGCTTTTCGACCGCCTGCTGAATCGTCGCCGGTAGCGCATCCGTCGACAGCCCGGTCTCAGCGGCTAGGCCCCAGGATCCGGTGTTGTCCTTTGCGATCCCGCCGGAATCCAGCAGCGAGCGGACTAGCTCTTTAGTAAAGAACGGGTTCCCTTCAGTCCCGTCGTATAGTCTTTGTACCAAGCCTCCGGCCAACTCGGGCCCACCAATCAGTGTCTCGAGGAATAACCTGTGCTCGGATGGTGAGAATGACCCGAGCGCGACGGACGAAAACCGCCGGTCACCGCGAAAGCTGTCGAGCATACGGATGAGCGGGTGGCGGTTGTCTGCGTCGGTCGACCGATAGGTCCCAACAATCAACGTAGGCGTCGGTCCTAAGCGCCGGACGATGTACTGAAGTGCTTCGATCGAGACCTCCGCCGCGTGCAGGTCTTCGAGGAAGAGGACAAGCGGCCTTCCGCCGGCGATGCGAGTCAAAGTTCGTGCGAGCAACTCGAAAATGTGCGTTCGGTTTTCAGGCGTTTGCGACTCGCTGGCACGCGCCAGCTTCGAATCGCCTGTAGCCGCCGAACGAATGTCGCTGATTTCTGAGAGCATTGGGAACAGCGAGACGAGATCGGCTGCCAAATCTGAAAAGTCAGATACGTTACCCGCGGTCGAGGAGCTTCCCTTCAAGAAGTATTCCTGGATGGCTTCGCAGAACCCCTGATACGGAAAAGATCCGTCCTGTTCGGCGCATCGCCCGTGAAGGACCGTGATCCTGCGAGCCTTTGCCAGGTTTTCGAGCTCATCAAGAAGGCGCGACTTTCCTATTCCGGCTTCGCCGGCGACGACCACAAACTGACACTCACCGGCCAGGGCGGCATTGAATCGCTGGTGCAACTCCGCTAATTCCTTCGCTCGCCCAACGAAGGGCGAGAGCGCCGGTCGCGGGATCAAAAGCGTGCGAGTAAGGGCAACCGATTTTGCAAAGTCGCTGTCGCGGAGCCTCGACCTGTATCGCCTGAGAGCCTCTGCAATTTCGCTGGCCTTCTGTGGCCGCTTTGCGGGGTCCTTCTCGAGGCAACCAAGGACGGTCTTCTGCAACTCCTCGTCAATCTCCGCTCCCAGCGAACGCGGCGGCTGCGGAATCTCATGGACGATGCGGTACAGGATCGATTGTATCTCACCTGAGAAGGGCGGCTCGCCAACCAGGCATTCGTAGAGCACTGTGCCAACCGAGTAAATATCCGAACGCCCGTCGATCCCGCTCGCAGTCACCTGCTCGGGGCTCAAATAGGCCATTGTGCCGATCAAGGTTCCAGTCTTGGTGATCCGGCTTTCGGTTGCGGCTCGGGCAAGACCGAAGTCCATTATTCGAATCCGGACTTTGCCACCTTCCTCGCGCGCAACCATTATGTTTTCCGGCTTGATGTCGCGGTGGACCACGCCTCGCGCGTGGCTGTACTCGAGCGCATCCGCCACCTGGATCCCCAGGTCGATCACGTCGCCGAGCATCAGGGAGCGGTCCCGCAAAAAGGGGCGCAAGTTTGTTCCTTGCACAACTGGCATCACGAAGAAGAGCGCCCCCTCATGTTGGCCAAAGTCGTAGATCGAAACGATCGCCGGGTGGTCCATCTGCGCGACCAATTGTGCTTCGCGTTGGAAGCGCTGTTCTGTCTCAGAACTGAGCAGCGTTGGCGGGATCAGCTTGATGGCGACGTCGCGGTTCAGAAGCGGGTCGTGGGCGCGATACACCACACCCATCCCTCCGCGTCCAAGCTCCGCGGCAATCTCGTATCGATTTGAGAGCTTTTGTCCGATCATCTCCGCTCCGCGACTCCGCGCTTCGCGGGTGCCGCACACGAACTAGGGGACTTCCATGGCTGGGTCATAAGCGAGGGAATAGCTAGCGAGAGACGAGTTCAGTTCATCACTCATCACGCATCACCGAGCGGCGTCATCCAAAGGTCACCATCAACTCGCGCCCGAAACTAAACTGGGGCCGGCGGCGCTGCTTCAAAGCCTTCGTTCCGGTCTGCGACAGTGCGGTCACCAGGATCGGCATCGCGATCGTCGGGTCGCAAAGCACGGACACGGTTTTCGCGTCCTTAGCGACGCGGCCCCACGTTTGAGCTTCTTCAAAGCTGCGCCCCGAAGTCGCGCTGCTTTCCGGAAGATCGAGCCCGATCTGCAAAGCGTACTTGTGACCTCGCATGGTCTGCTTGATGATCGAGGCGGTCACTTCGGTTTGGTGTACGAAACTCTTCGGCTGGCCGCCGCCGAACAATACTACCGACGTGTTCACCGACCTGGCCATGATCTGCGCCGCCTCGACGACGTCCTGGATGATGTCAAACTGAAACGGGTTTTTGCGATTGACGCGGGACGTCGCTATTCCAACGGCGATGGCCGAGTCGGCGACGCCGGGGCAAAAGACCGGCACCTTAGCCTTGTATGCGGAAGTGAGTATGCCGTCCTCGGTCGCAATTTCCGCAAGCTCGCGGCCCAGCAGATGCAGAAACTCGCGCGTCGAATAAGGCCGCGAATGGTCCACGGTGTTCGCAAAGTTCCCCACCCACTCATCTGCTTCGCGGTACTCGTGCTCGCTCGCCAGGGTGTCATAGAACCGGCCGACCTGGGCTTCTTGAAGCTCGTCGTCGGTGACGCCCGGAAGCGCTTGATAGTGATAGCGTCCCAGCGTCTCGTGCAGATCGTGGAAAAGGTTCGCGCCGGTCGACACGACTACGTCGACAAAATGATTCTTGATCAAATAAGAGATCAGCCGGCGCATTCCGGCTGCGACCAGCGCGCCGCTCAACCCCATCAAAACCGTCGAGTTGTCTTCCAGCATTTCCAGCCACAGGTTATGCGACTCGGCGAGGGCCCGCGCCTGAAAGCCCGCCCCTTCCATCTTCTGGAGAATGCCGGCCACTGATCGATCGCGATCGATCTGAATGGGGCGCGTGGGCGCCGTCAAATACTTTGAGCTCTTTTGCTTTCTCATCATCGCTGTTTAGTCCTTGGTCCGTAGTCCTTAGTCCGTAGTAGCCGCAAACGGGAATATTCTCATCCGCGCAACTGACTACTGACTACGGACTACGGACAACTATTCGAGATATGTGTACCGATTGATGTCGGATTCATATTGCTTCATGAGCGAGCCGGCTTCTTCCTCGCTCAAGAACCCGCCGGCGACGCGCGCGCTTATCATTCGCTGCAAGCTTTCCCACGCCTGGCCCTTGTCGTAGCGGGCTACCCTAAGCATGTCGCCGATGCGGCTTCCCTGCACGATCTTCTTGATGTGGTAGCGCCCATCGGTGTCGATGATCACGTGGGCTTCATTCGGGCGGCCGAACAGGTTGTGATTGCTGCCCATCACCTCTTGATAAGCCCCGACAAGAAAGATCGCGATGTAGTACGGGTCGCCGGTGAACGGGTGCAACTCGAGCACCTCTTTGACATCCTTCAAATCGACGAACTTGTCTATGTGGCCGTCCGAATCGCACGTTAGGTCCACGAACGTGGCGTAGTCGGTGGGTTGCTCATTAAGCCGATGGATCGGCATGATCGGGAAGAGTTGGTCGATCGCCCAGTGGTCAGGCAGCGAGCGAAAGACTGAGAAGTTGCACAGGTACTTCGATGCCAGGATCTTCTTCAAATCGTCGAACTCTTCTTCCTGAACTTTGGTCGTCTTAGCGAACTTCGATGCACGCGCGCACACTTCCCAGAACAGCACTTCGCCCTTCGCCCGATCCTCGAGACTGATCAGCCCGAGATTGAACTGCGTGTGCAGTTCGTCCTTGTGGTCGAGCGAGTCGTGATAGTACTCGCGATAGTTCTTCGCGTTTATGTCGTCGTAGAGCGCCTTCAGCTCGACAATCACCTGGGGGTCGTCTTCGTCGACGCTGACCTCGGGCTGATCGTCGGCGAAGGTCTCTATCTCGTCGCGAATCGATGTGACGAACACCGCGTGATAAGCAGCCATCACCCGCCCGCTTTCGGTCACCAGGTTCGGCTCCGGCACATTCTCGTCATCGCACACAGACTTGATGGTGTAGACGACGTCGTTGGCGAACTCTTGCGTCGTGTAATTCACCGACGACTCGAACGTGGTCTTCGATCCGTCGTAGTCGACGCCCATGCCGCCGCCTATGTCGAGGAACTCGACGTCGATATGCATCTGACGAATTTTGGAATAGACCCTGGCGGCCTCTTTCATGGCAGCTTTGACGCGCTTGATGTCGGTGATCTGCGAGCCGATGTGAAAGTGCAGCAGCTTCAACAGGTCGGTCATCTGGAACTCGCGCAGCAGGCGAATGCATTCGAGGATCTCCGAGGGCGTGAGCCCAAACTTCGCCGACTCGCCGCCCGAGGAAGCCCATTTGCCCGAGCCCTTTGAATAGAGCTTGGCGCGAATGCCAATGCTCGGCCGAATGCCGGTCTCTTGCGCGCGGCGGATGATCATCTTCAGCTCGTTCAGCTTTTCAACGACGATCACCACGCGCTTTCCGATTTGAACTCCGGTCAGCGCGAGGTTAATGAAAGCTTCATCCTTGAAACCGTTACAGATGAGCAGCGACTCGGGCACTTGTTCCAGCGACAGAGCCGCGTACAACTCGGCTTTGGAACCGCACTCGACGCCGAAGTTGTACTTCCCGCCCTCGCGTAGAAACTCCTCGACCACCTCGCGACGGGGGTTGACCTTCATCGGAAATACGCCGAAGTGCCCGCCGGCATAGCTGAATTCGCGCGACGCATCCTGGAACGAGCGCTGAACTTTCTTGAGCTGGTTGGTGAGAATCTGTGGGAAGCGAAGCAGGATCGGGAGCTGAAGACGGCGCCCCTCAACGAGGTCGTCAATGAGTTCCTTGATATCGACGGAACGGGTGTCGCCCTCGGCAGGGCGGACCGCAAGATGGCCCTTTCGGTTTACCTCAAAGTATCCTGCTCCCCAATTTTCCACACCATAGGTCTGAATGACCTCGTCCAGTGTGATGTTCTTCATCTAGCGCCTTCCCTGCCGGAACTCATGCACCTGCCTCGAAAACCGTTGGGCTTATAAGGATTGGAATTTATCAGATTTAGCGGAGGGAAGTCTACAACTATTTTTTTCACCTGCCCGGGGGGCCGACCTCTCGCGCCTAGTAGAAACCAATCGCAGAACCACCGATCCCCGCGGCCCAAGATTTTGGTCATTGTGTTCGATTGACAACGAGCAAGCTCGGCAGCACTATTGATTCCTAAGCAACCTAAGCCTTATTTGGAGCCGATATGAAAGTACTAACTCCCGCTACAGCAAAGAGGAGTTTGCACGGCGCGGCGATGAGATTTACGATCGCGATATCAAACCCCACGTTACTCACGGGGACGATGGCAAGTTTGTAGTCATCGACATTGAGACCGGTGACTATGAGATGGATCGTGATGAGATTGTCGCCCATGACCGCCTTGAGTTGCGCCGCCCTAACGCGCAAGTTTGGCTCACGAAAGTTGGCCGAGGTTACGCTCGTCGCTTTCGGTACCGTTCGGCGTCAGCATAAGAGAGCAAAACAATGTCATCGATAACAACGCCGTACGAACATATCGTGGTTGAAGACAAGGGCGTCGCCGTCGTTGCTGACTCTCGCATGAAAGTAGCGCAACTGGTCTCGGAAGTGATGGCTTATGGTTGGAGTCCCGAAGAGCTCCACTTCCAGCATCCTTACCTTTCCTTGGGACAGATTCATTCTGCGCTGGCCTACTATTGGGATCATCAGGAAGAAATTAGTCAGCAGATTGAAGACGACTTACAGTACGCGGACAGAATGCGGCGGGCAGCCGGGGAACTGGCCAATCGAGTTGAGTTCCTGCCTTTGTGACTATCGATCCCGCGTGAGGAACCCGAATGCAAAGAATCTCAGAACTTCACATCAACGGAAACAAGCTTCGAATCAATGCCGACGCTGATCGCAGCCTGCTCAGCGTCTTGCGCGACGATCTGGATCTGACCGGCAGCAAGTACGGCTGTGGCGAAGGCCAGTGCGGCGCATGTACCGTCCTCATCGACGGGCAAGCGACTCGCTCATGCATCACTAAGCTGGGCGCTGCGGCTGGAAAGAAGATCATCACAATTGAGGGTCTCGAAAAGAACGGCAGGCTGCATCCTCTGCAGGAGGCTTTCGTCGAAGCAGATGCGCTGCAATGTGGCTACTGCACACCTGGAATGATCATGTCCAGCGTCGCGCTGCTCAACAAGAATTCGAGCCCCAACGAGCAGGAGATCGTTCGATTCATGGAAGGCAACATTTGCCGCTGCGGGACCTACCCTCGAATCGTGACCGCAATCCGCAAGGCCGCGCAGTCGATGAAAGGAGGTGGAAGGTGAGCGAGCAACACTTCATCGACGATCCGATCGAGGCCGAGCGCTACGAACTCTTTGACGAGCCGCAGTATCACTTCAGCCTCGACCTTGATCGGCGCAACTTCTTCAAGCTTCTCGGCGGCGGGATCGTGTTGGTGTTCACGCTTGACGCCTTTGCTTCACAGGAGTCCGGACGACAGGAAGGTGAGTCGGGAGGGCGTCAAACTCGAGCGTCCACGCCGAAGGAGATCGCGGGGTGGCTGCACATAGGTGAAGACGGCGCCGTCACCGTCTATACCGGCAAGGTTGAGTTCGGTCAGAACATCCGCACGTCGCTCTCTCAAGTAGTAGCCGAAGAGCTTCGCGTTCCGGTCGGATCGATCCGGCTGACGATGGGCGACACCGATCTGACTCCCTTCGATATGGGAACGTTCGGGAGCCGCACAACGCCTACGATGGCTCCGCTGTTGCGAAAGGCCGCCGCCGCCGCGCGCGAGGTGTTGATCGATCTGGCAGCCGAGGAGTGGAAAGTCGATCGCGCTTCGCTAGCGTTGAAAGATGGAAAAGTCATAGACGCGCGGTCGAAGCAATCGCTCGATTTCGGCAAACTGACAAAGGGACAAAAACTCCTGAAGGTCATCCCGGAGAATGCGCCCACAACTCCGCCGGCTAACTGGACGATTGCAGGCAAGTCGGTTGCTAAAGTAGATGGCCGGGCCTTCGTGACCGGAAAACATCGCTACACGTCCGACACCAGGCGCGCCGATATGCTGTTCGGCAAGATAGTGCGTCCCGCCGGGTTCAGCGCTTCACTTGAATCGGTCGATGCGCGAGAAGCCGAAGCGTTGCCGGGCGTAAAGGTGGTCCGCGATGCCAACTTCATCGGAGTCGCGGCGCCGACCGACCAGACGGCGGCGCGCGCGGCCAGTGCGATCAAGGCTGTATGGAAAGTACCGCCGCAGCCGTCATCAAAGGAGCTTTTCGATTACCTTAGAAAACACGCAGCCGAGTCGCCGCGGGCCAACCTCAGCGGCTCGATCGCGGAGGGACTGGCAAGCGCCGACAAGAAGCTGGAGCAGACCTACACCGTGGCTTTCATCGCTCACGCGCCGATGGAGCCGCGCGCCGCGGTCGCTGAATGGAACAAGGGAAGGCTCACGGTGTGGACCGGAACGCAGCGGCCGTTCGGAGTTCGTAGCGAACTCGCCGAAGCGTTTAGGATTCCCGAAGAGCGCGTACGGGTGATCGTGCCCGACACCGGCGCGGGATACGGCGGCAAGCACACCGGCGATGCGGCAATTGAAGCGGCTCGGCTGGCGGAAGCCGCAGGCAAACCCGTGAAGCTGGTGTGGACCCGCGAAGAGGAATTCACCTGGGCCTACTTTCGTCCCGGCGGAGTCATTGACATCTCGAGCGGTGTGCGCGACGACGGGACGATCACCGCGTGGGAGTTTCACAACTACAACTCAGGGTCCTCGGGCATTCAGCATCGCTACGACATCCCCAATCAGAAGATCGTGTTTCACCAGGCGAAGTCGCCACTGCGTCAGGGTTCATATCGCGGGCTTGCGGCAACGGCGAATCACTTCGCGCGCGAGACTCACATGGATGAGCTGGCGGCGGCGGTCAAGATGGACCCGCTGGACTTCCGCCTGAAGAACCTCAAGGATGAGCGATTGAAGGCGGTGCTGACTGCTGCCGCGAAGGCGTTCGGTTGGGGCAAGGCGAAGAGCGCTGCCAACTGTGGATACGGAATCTCCGCTGGATTCGAGAAGGGCGGATACGTGGCCGCGTGCGCGGAAGTCTCGGTCGACCGGACGAGCGGAAAGGTCAAGCTTGTGCGGGTCGTCGAGGCGTTCGAGTGCGGCGCGATCATCAACCCGGACCAGCTCAAGAATCAGATCGAAGGATCAATCGTGATGGCGATCGGAGGCGCGCTGTTCGAAGCGATCGACTTCGAGAAGGGGAAGATCGCCAACGGCCGCTTCTCACGCTACCGCGTTCCACGCTTCAGCGACGTTCCGCTGATAGAAACCGTATTGGTCGATCGCAAGGACCTTCCCTCTTCGGGCGCAGGCGAAACTCCGATCGTTGGGCTCGCTCCGGCAGTTGGCAACGCGATCTTCGACGCAACCGGTATCAGGTTGCGGTCGCTTCCGATGGCGCCGAATGGGCTGAAGGCGTAGGAACTGCTTGA
Organism: Acidobacteriota bacterium; assembly: GCA_038040445.1. Classification (NCBI taxonomy): domain Bacteria; kingdom Pseudomonadati; phylum Acidobacteriota; class Blastocatellia; genus Candidatus Onstottus; species Candidatus Onstottus frigus. The sequence goes on from JBBPIG010000011.1 coordinate 183,655, forward strand.
AATCGAGTCGAGCGATGGTCCGCTCAATTGGTTCGGCAAATCCGTTTGTTGCGAGGTAGAATGCTTTCAGTTTGAAATGGAGAAGGCGGCTTACTAGAGTCGGCGCGTAAAGGCCGAGACTATGAGTGAACAGGTCACAATTCTAGTATCCGATCAAGTGGTGCGCCAAGCAGCGACGGTAGCGTCGCAAACACACCGCCGAGTCGAAGACGTTCTGGCAGAGTGGCTGGAGTCGCGTGTGTCCGACTTACCCGTCGAAGCGCTATCAGACAGCGAAGTGCTACGGTTGACCCATCTTCAGCTATCAGACGATCAGCAGTCGGCGCTGAGCGAGCTGCTGGAGCGGAACAGTGAGAACAGGCTCGATGAGCAAGACCGGCGGCACTTGGATGAGATGATGCGAGTGTACGAACAAGGTCTTCTCCGCAAGGCGCAGGCCCTTCGCGTTGCGGTGCAACGAGGACTGATCGAACCCTTACAGGCATGAGTCCCACCAATGTCCATCCAGACTCGAGGTGTAAAGGTATAAAGACGATCTGAGCTTTCACGTCACGCGTCTGCCTCAAGCTCAGGTTGTCAAGGCTCACCCTCTCCTCTACAATTTCTCTTTCTTCACACACGAAGATTCCTCGCCGTACAGGCGTAACCCGAAGAATTCTGTAGGAGGCTGTTAAAACGCTATGTTGAAGTTCCTCAGAGGGCGCAAGCGATCGCGCAATGCGGTGTTGATAATTTTCATCGGGCTGTTGACTCTCAGCCTTGTTGCTCTGTTCTCAGCGTCCGGGACCGGCTCCGGCGTGTTCGGAGGCGCTGCGGGCAGCGACACCGCGGTCGCCAAAGTCGGCAAGTACGAAGTGACCGTTAGGGAGCTAAAGGATCAGCTTACTTACTTCGGTCAGCAGGTCTCCCAGGGACAAGGCCGGAACCGCAACGACGATATCGGGACGCTGTTCGATATGTATGGCCCGCAAGTGCTGGACAGCCTTATCCGCCAAAAACTGGTTCTTTACGAGGCGGAACGTTTGAACCTGGGCGCGAGCGACAGCGAAGTCCAGTCACGGTTGAAGCAAATGTTCAACCCGTGGCCCGGCCCCGAGCAGTACCGCTTGCGATTGCAGCAGTATCAACCCGGTATGACGCCGGTGCGTTTCGAAGATGAGCTTCGCGCCTCGATCGCTCAGGAACACCTGCGCAGCTTCATCACTGCGGCCGTTGAGGTCGACCCCAAAGAAGTCGAGCAAGATTACCGCCGCAACAATACGACCAACAGCGTGCGCTGGGTCGAGGTTGATCCGAAGAAGTTTCTCGACAAGGTTCAGGTCAGCGAGCCTGATTTGCGCGCATACTTTGAGGCTCGCAAGAGCGACTTTGGTATCAAAACGGAACAACGGCGTGCTCGTTACATTTTCGTCGACCAGAACAAGGCTGGAGAGGCGATCCAGGTACCAGACGACGAGCTTAAGCAGGATTTCAGTCCGGAGAGGTTCATCAAGCAGGTGCGTGTGAGTGAAATCGTCTTGAACGTTCCCAAACAAGAGTCGGCCGAGGGCAAAGATAAAACCGCCGAGAAGAAGCCGGGAGTCACCGAAGAGGACATAAGGAACAAGGCGCAGGGCATCGTGAAGCGAGCACAAGGCGCGGAGGGCCAGCCCGCGGAAGATTTCGCGAAGCTCGCTCGAGATTTCAGCGAAGACGCGAAGACCAAAGCCAAGGGCGGCGATCTCGGCTGGATTAACAAAGACGACAAACGCGAAACTGACGACCCGCTCAACCGCGTCTTCACGATGCAGAAGGACGAAACGAGTCAGCCCGTAAAAAAAGGCGACAAGTACTACATACTAAGAGTTACCGACCGCCAGAACCCCACTTTTGCCGATGCGCGAGAGGAGTTACTCAAAGCGGCGCGCTCGCGCAAGGGCTACTCGAAGGCGGTCGAGATCGCCACCGAGGCTGAGCAACAGTTTAAAGAAACCAAGAATGCCGAAGCGGCCGTCGCCGCAATCAACAAGAAGTTTGGCGCCCAAACGTCCTCGGTGAAAGAGACCTTGTTTTTCTCCGAAGGCGAGACGTTGCCGGATCTGGGTAACGCTCCTGAATTCGAGTCGTCGCTGTTCGAGCTTCAGAATCCTGGAGACATTGGCGACCGAATGAATGTCGACAAAGGATTCGCGATCGTCCAGTACGTTGAGAAACGCGACCCGCACGACCCGGCTTTCGAAGAAGTGAGCGCGAAGGTCGATAAGGCTTACCGCGCCGCGAAGGCCAAGGAGCTTGCGGCCGAGCGGGCCAACGAGCTTGCAAAGGCTCAGAACATCGATGAGCTTAAGAAGATGACCGGGTCAATGGGCTTGAAGCTCGATGAGCGAGGAGGGCTGACCGGCAGCGATTCAATCGGTCCATTGGTGAGCGAGAGCAGCCGCTCGCCTATCTACAAGCTCGATATCGGCGCGGTGACCAAAGACCCGATCAAAACCGACAGCGATGTGTATGTAGTTGCCGCGATCGAAAGTCGCAAGGAAGCCGATATGGGCGACACGTTTCAGAAAGAACGCAAGTCGATTGAGCAACGACTGCTGGACGAAAAGCGAAACACGTTCTTCTCAACCTATCTCTCAATGACTCAGAAGCAGTTGAAGGACGAGGGCAAGATCAAGATCTACGACGAGGTGATCGCGGCGGCGGTAGAAACAAGCGCGCCGTCGGCAGCGCCGGGCGGCCAGCCTAGCCTTCCTAGTCCAACCGGCGCTCGTCCTCGACGCACGCCACAAGGAGCGCAAGGCTCCCCCGGGACCCTGCCTCGCCAGGGGCGCTAGAGCGTCGGGATGCGGCGCTTTGTAGGGAGTAGTGTTTACGCACTTCATTAGGAAGAGCGTCTCGATAGGTCGCCTTAGTCCACACGCTGCCGCAGCGGCTTGAAACTTGGGCTGCGATCTTCTATCCTCGCGCTGAAATTCAGGCCCAACTCTCTAGGCTTGGAGAAAGCCTATGCGCTGTTCACTCCTCGTCGTGTCGCTCAGCCTGGTTTGCGCCGGGTCTATTCTTGCTTCTAGCGCGAACGCACAGTCTTCGGCATCGAGTGAGCAAACCAGCTCGCCGTCCAGCCCTTCAATCGAGAAGAAAGAGGCAAAGACCTACACGCTTCCGCCTGAGAAATACGAGAAGGCGGTGGCTTACTCGAGAATTCAGTACGGGCTTCACTTTGCGGGTGTCGCCTACTCGCTTCTTCTGCTTTTCGCCATCCTTTCGCTGCGGATCGCACCGCTGTTCCGCGATTGGGCCGAGCGTGTTTCGCGCCGGCGCTTCGTTCAAGCGCTTGTATTCGTGCCTCTGCTTCTGCTCACACTCGACGCGCTCGAGTTGCCCCTGGCGGCTTATCATCATCACCTTGCCGTGAAATACGACATATCGGTTCAGGGCTGGGGCTCGTGGTTCTGGGATTGGACCAAGGGTGAGGTGATTCAGTTCGTCATCGCGTCAATTCTGGCCTACATTCTCTATGGCGCAATCCGGCGGAGCCGGCGTCGCTGGTGGCTGTACTTCGGACTTGCCTCGTTACCGATCCTGGTCTTCTTATTATTCATATCGCCGGTAGTGATCGATCCGCTGTTCAACAAGTTTGAGCCACTTGAGGCCAGTCGGCCGTCGCTTGTTGCGGAGATCGAGAAGGTTGTAAAGCACGCCGGCCTGGACATCCCCCGCGAGCGGATGTTTGAGATGAAAGCCAGCGAGAAGGTAAACGCAATCAACGCATACGTGACTGGCGTTGGCGCGTCGAAGCGAGTAGTCGTGTGGGACACGACTATCGCCAACATGACGACCCCGCAAACTTTGTTTGTTGTCGGGCACGAGATGGGTCATTACATGCTCGGACACATGCCCAAAGGTATTGCGTTCGCTGGAGCATTGATAATCGGAGTGCTGTTTCTGGTTCATCTCGCGGTAAACCGGACACTGGATCGCAGGCATAGGCGGTGGGCGCTGCGCGGATTGGACGATTGGGCTTCGCTTCCAGCGCTGCTGCTGTTCACTTATCTGTTTTTCTTTTTTGCCGAGCCGGTGTTCAACACCTTCAGCCGCTATCAAGAGCACCAGGCGGACGTTTATGGGCTGGAGGTGATCCACGGAATAGTGCCTGACTCTTCCGAGACAGCCGCCGAAGCATTTCAGACTCTAGGGGAAGTCGATCTGGCGGATCCGAATCCGAGCGCGTTCATCAAGTTCTGGCTGTACAGTCACCCGCCGCTCGGAGAGCGTGTGACGTTCGCGCATGAATACGATCCGTGGTCAAAGGGTCAAGCGCCGATGTTCGTGCGATAGCGTTCCTGGGAGCGCAGGCATCCCTGCCTGCCTCTTTGCTCCAACAACTACTTTCTCTCTCGCACAACATGCCGCGCAGGCAGGGATGCCTGTGCTCCCAGGAGCCTTTCTACCCTTCTGAAATCTGGGGGGACGACGAACGCGTCGGGCGCTGCCTCGATGCGAACGTCTTTACGATCGGTTATCACTATTGCTGCTCCTTGCCCGGCCTCGCACTCGATCCTCAAAGCGAGCCCCGCAAGGTCGTCTGCTCTGAACCTTCTGGTTATCTCAGTATGTCCGTCCTGGAAGCTCGCTCGCTCCTCGAACACTTTGCACGGATGGCCATCGATCACCACAGCCGGCAGCATTCGAGTCTCGACGCTTGCGGGTGCCTGTACATCGTCGAAGTAATGGTCGATAGCTTGAACCATGCTGTCCGTCGCATCGGAACCTGGAGCATTCTGCGCGCTGGAGGGAAGGTGTGGATCGGCAGCGCGCGCTTGAGATTCACGCAAGTGACCGGTCTTAGTCTCCATCTCAACATAGGCTCGTTCGTCGAGATCGAGTAAGAAGGCTTTCCCAAGATCGGGCCGCCATATGAGCGCGCGATTCCGGCCTTGTTCCGTCCATTCTACCCGGCGCTTTTCACCTGACCGAGCCTCGCGAGTGATGCTCGTCTCGCGCGTTGTCCCGTCCTCAATGGTGCGAACGACGGTCGCCGAGTACTGCTCCGGCTCGCCTGCCGGTTCGACGCCGGCCTCGCCGCCGCCGAGCTGCCGATGGGTGCGACAGGCATTCGTCAGCGCGACCGCTAGCGTCGTGATCAGGATAAACAGGATCGAAGCGACTCTAGCTTTCCAGCGCGGAACCATATGCCGATTCTATCATCTCGGCGCCTTGCCGTTCGCGGGGTGGGTCACTCGCAGCAGTGCAGCAGATATGGACTGAGTCTAACGAAAACCGAAATGAAAGAAGAAGGCGCCGGGCCGCGTTTCCCTGGTTGCATTAGGGAACGGCAGTGCGGCCCGGCTGAGAGGCGAGAGGGGAACTTACGAGCGGGGGTCTGTGGGGCAGCCCCGCGATTGCAGGACAGGCCGCCCCGGAGGTTGAGAACTTAGTGGGCCGCAGTCATCACGACGACCTGACCTCCGCCGTCGAGTCGAGCCAGATGCTCCTGGCTGCGAACGCAGCGCACCTGAATGCGATCGTTTCGGCGCGCTTGCCAGAACTCCGGCTCGCGGACATTCTTGTTCATACCGAACGTGATCTTGAACGTCTCGCTCTTGGGCACGTTCACCAGGTAGAGTTTGTCCGACCACATATCGGCAACAAGCATGGTGCGGGCTTTCTGGTCGATCTGAAGGACGCGGCCTTCGACGATCAGATACTTGCTGGAGCGCTCGCTTTTCGGTGCGCTCATCGCGAGAGACGCGAGAGCCAGCACGAGGGTCACTGCCAGAGCGACGTTTCGTTGTGTCATGCGTTTCATAAATGATCGGTCCCCTTTCTTCCGACTCGTTCTTAAATTTGGGGCGAGGCTTGAAGGCTTCGGCCTCGCCCCGAGCGGTTGACATCTTCGGAAGACGTGCGCAGTCTACCTCCAGCGCGAGATCGGTTGTAGAGGGCTTCCCGCAAATGTTCGGGATGCGACCCGCACAATAAAACTGTGGGATCCCGCAGTCCGAATGGCAGCTCTGCATCGTACTGCTGTTGACGGAGAATTGGCTTTGAACACCCAGGGTGAACTAATCGAAGGGCTGCTTCAGTTTGTGACGCTGGCTGAAGGCGAGCGCAAGCTACTTGCGGCCGATCTCCACGATCAGACGCTGTCGGACCTTCGCGAGCTTGCAAGACTAGCGCGGCGCTTGTTCGAAAAGCCCGAGGACGCTATGACGCAAGAGGTGCGCAACGGACTCGCCAAGCTCATCTTTGGCCTGGAACAAACAATGGATGAAGTGCGCCGCGCGATGGAGAACTTGAGCCCGTCGGCGCTTGACACGCTCGGGCTCGTCCCGGCGATCGAGAGTTGTCTTACTCGCACGTCACAGTCCTGCGAGCGTCCATTCTTGACCCGGTTTGCCTGTCCCGCGAAGATGGACGATATCAACTTTTCTGAAACGGAGCAGCTCTTGCTTTATCGAATCGTGCAGGAAGCGCTCAACAATATCTCCAAACACGCCTCGGCGCGGTTCGTCGAGATCGTGATAATGCGGGAAAGCGACGGTCTACTAATCAGAGTAAGCGACGACGGGCGCGGGATGACGATATCGGGCGACCTGCGCCGAGCCCGCGGAATTGACAACATGCGTTACAGGGCGCGCCTGATCGGCGCCGAACTGACCTGGCTGCGGGCCACCGGCAGGCGAGGCACCGTAGTCGAATTGCGGCTGCCGATAAGAAGTAGAGATGATGCGTGATGCGTGATTCGTGATGCGTGATTCGTGATGCGTGATTCGTGATGCATGATTCGTGATGACTGAGCACCTCATCCGGTCACGCATCACGCATCTCACGCATCTCGCATCACGGATCACGTTTCCGGTCTTTTCCTATGAGCATACTGATTGCCGAAGACATGGCTTTTCAGCGCGATTATCTTCGCGCGATTATTACCGACAACTTCGCCGACGCGGGGCCGGTGATCGAAGCCAGTGACGGGAACAGCGCCGTCGAGCTTGCGCTTAAACACCATCCCTCGCTTGCGGTTCTCGACATAAAGCTGCCGGGGCTTTCGGGCGTGAAAGCCGCGCGGCAAATATGGGCCGAGCTACAACTGGCCCGGATTATTTTCTGGTCTCAATACAAGGACGAGATCTATATTCGAGAGCTAGCCCGCATAGTGCCGGGCGAAACGGTCTACGGCTATGTGCTCAAGTCATCGCCCGATGAAAAGCTGATAGCAGCGTTGCGCGCGGTGCTCGTCGATGAGCAATGCTGGATCGATCCGGAGATTCGCTCGGTCCAGTCACGAGCGACGAACCGCACATCGGGCCTGACCGATATCCAATACGAAGCTCTGGTAGACATCGCGCTCGGATTGACCGACAAAGCAATCGCCCGCCGCAGGTACCTGAGCGAGAGAGGCGTGCAGAACCGGCTGCGCGAGCTTTACTCCAAGCTCTCGATAGATATCGAGCAGATCGTCGACGAACGATGGGGGAGCACCTACAGCCCGCGTTCGCGAGCGATGTCAATCGCGATGCAGCGCGGGCTCATCAACGCCGACGAGCTCGCGCGCGAGAACGAAGCGCTTCAGCAATGGCTTCAGCGCGAGAACGCGCTGCCAACCTGAAATTCTGATAAGAGTTGAGAGTTCAGGGTTCAGGGTTCAGGGTTCGGGGTTCAGGGTTCGGGGTTCAGGGTTCAGAGTTCAAGCTTTAGCTTGCTCGTCTTGACCACCAACAACCTTGTGTTGACTGCTCATATCTAACCCGCGCCAAGACAAGAGCAAGCTAAAGCTTGTACTCTGAACCCTGAACTCTGAACCCTGAACCCTGAAGTCTCTAGCTTGGTTTGATGCTACGGGAAAACACAGTCATCTCTCACTATCGAATCCTGTCTCGCATAGGCGCGGGCGGTATGGGTGAAGTCTACCTTGCCGAGGACACGCTCCTGGGCCGCCGCGTTGCGCTCAAGCTGCTGCTCGCGGAATTCAACAGCGATGAAGACAGACTGCGCCGCTTCGAGCAGGAAGCACGCGCTGCCTCCGCGCTGAATCACCCGAACATCATCACGATCCACGAGGTAGGCTCTGAGGCCGGCTTTCGTTTCATCGCTACTGAATTCATCGAAGGCGAAACCGTACGCCAGCGCCTGAGACGTGAGCGGCTGGGCTTGCGTGAAGCCCTCGATGTGGCCAGTCAGGTCGCCGGCGCCCTGGCGTCGGCCCATCGCGCCGGAATAGTTCATAGAGACATCAAGCCTGAGAACGTGATGCTGCGTCCAGATGGAATCGCCAAGGTGCTCGACTTTGGCGTCGTCAAGCTCACCGAAAAGTTTGCCGAGCACCTGTCGGGGCCGCAACCCCCCGGGTCTGAAGACAAATCCGAAGACAAAGAGGTGGCTACGCTGGGACTCGTCACCACCGAGGCAAACATCGTGATGGGAAGCCCCAACTATATGTCGCCAGAGCAGGCGCGGGGGTTCGCCGTCGATGCCAGAACCGACGTCTTTAGCCTCGGCGCGCTGACCTACGAAATGCTCACTGGATCTATGCCCTTCAAGGGCGCTTCGGTCAGCGACGTGATCGTGTCGATACTCGAACGGCAGCCTCCGCCGCTTTCGGAGTGCTTACCGGAAGCGCCACCCAACCTGCAGGCCATCGTGACTAAGGCGCTCGCGAAGGACAGAGAATCGCGATATCAGAATGTCGACGATCTGCTCGACGATCTCAAGCGACTGATGCGCAGGTTAGACCTCGAAACAGGCCTCGATGATTACCCGCGCGCGGGCAACAGGGACGCAACCGGTCAAACCGGACAAGCGCGATCGACCGGTCAGGAGTTCTCTGTTCGAAGCGATCAAGTCCTGACAGTCCGGGCAACGTCGAGCGCCGAGTACCTGGTCACTGAAATCAAACGTCACAGGCGCGGTTTCCTGCTTGCTTCGATGCTGACCCTGATCATCGCCGCGGTCATTGCTTATTTCACTCTTTCCGGCGGGTCACATCCGATCGACTCGATTGCGGTGTTGCCGTTCGCAAACATGAGCGCGGATGCCAACACCGAATACCTGAGCGAAGGTTTGACCGAGAGCCTTATCAACAACCTTTCGCAGTCGCACAAGCTGAAGGTGATGTCGCGCAACTCAGTCTTCAAGTACAAGGGTCAGGAAGCCAACGCTAAGGCCGTCGCCCGCGAACTTGGCGTACACGGCGTGTTGACGGGGAGAATCGTTCAGCGCGGCGAAGACATCTCTATCAATGTCGCGCTGATCGACGCGCGAGACGACACACAAGTTTGGGGCGCGCAGTACAATCGCCGGCTATCAGACCTGTTTACGCTGCAGGAGGAGATCGCAAGACAAGTCTCCGAGAAGCTTCAACTCCGCTTGAGCGGCGAGGACCAGAAGCAATTAACCAAGCGATACACCGGCAACGCGGAAGCGTATCAGCTTTATCTGAAAGGCCGCTTCTATTGGAACAAGCGAACCGAAGAAACGATGAAGAAGGGCGTAGACTACTTCAATCAAGCGATCGAGAAGGATCCGGCCTACGCGCTCGCGTACGCCGGGCTGGCTGATTGTTACGCGTTGCTCTACGAATACAGCGCCGCGCCGTCCAGGGATCTCTATCCCAAAGCCAAGGCCGCCGCCATGCGTGCATTGGAACTTGACGACAACCTGGCGGAGGCTCACACATCGCTGGCCGCGGCTTATGAGTATGAATGGAACTGGGAAGAGGTAGAAAGGCAATACACTAAAGCGATTCAGTTGAACCCGAATTACGGGACCGCGCATCACTGGTACTCGGCTTACCTGATCAGCAGGAAAAGATTTGATGAGGCGATTAGCGAGGCTCGAAGAGCACTCGAGCTTGACCCGCTATCCCTGATCATCAACACCGCACTCGGACGCGCGCTTCACAGCGCGCGCCGATACGACGAGGCGATCGAACAGCTCCGCAAGACTGTTGATATGGATCCGAGCTTCGCCGAAGCACACTTCCATCTTGCGCTGGCTCACGAAGGGAAGGGAGCGTATGAAGACGCAATCCGCGAGTTCGAGAAATCTCTTGAGCTGTTCGGCGACAAATCGATGAAGGCCTGGGTCGCCCGAGTGTACGCGGAGTCGGGGAAGAAGCAACAGGCGTTGAAGGCGCTGGCAGAAGTCATGGCGTTGTCGAGACGCGAGCAAGCATCGCCGTTCGCAATCGCGACTCTCTACGCCGTGCTTGGCGACAAGGACCGTGCTTTCGAATGGCTCGAGAAGTTGTACACCGAGCGCAACTACTACGTTGTGTTTCTCAACGTCGATCCGGCGCTGGACGGCTTGCGAGATGACCCGCGATTCGCCGATCTGCTGCGGCGGATCGGGCTTGTTTAGGTTCCCACCGATCAAGAGTGGTGAGATGATAAGTGCGACGAGCACTCTTGTCCGAGCATGGAGAAATGGAAAACAAATCTTGGTCCTCCGAGCATTCAATTGTCGGGGCTGCAAATATGGGTACATAGCCGCCAGTTTCCGGAAGCAAACGACTACTCCGATGGAAACTGGGTAAATGTGACTGTTCATTGCGGTGCTAGCGGTGGAGACGTGTGGGTGACAGGCCCGATAATACATCTTCCGGAGATAAGGCTTTGGGCAGACGCTTGCGAAAAGATGTATCAGACGCTTTCAGGCGAAGCAAGCTTGGATTGTATGGAACCAGAGCTATCGATAGAACTCCGCGCAGAGGAACTCGGACACATCTCAATGAAGGTATCAATAACACCTGACAACCTAACGCAAGAACACACGTTTCAGTTTGAAGTAGACCAATCTTATCTTGCAGACCTGGTTGACGACTGTCGTAAGACACTGACGCAATACCCGATTATGAATGAAGCCGAATAGGCTACAACAAAAGCGCCCCTCCGGGAGGCCCTTCATGGAGCGCGGGCATCGGAGCGCAGACAGGCTTGCGGCGGGGTTCTTGTTGACTCCGCAAATCGCCGTATGGTAAACGTTCCGCCATGTCAGCAACGGCCCTGCTTGGCTTGCCGTGGCAATCGGCGGCTTCCGGATCAAACCTTGGGCGGTTCTCATCCATAACACCTCTTCAAGTCATCCTTAGTAGTATTCAAAACGCGCTCAACAAGCCGCCCACTGTGGCCTACAACTCTCGCTCAGGAGGTACTCATACCGTGCTATGGCTGCAACAAACGTCTCGTTGAAACGACCCGCTTTTGGCGGCACGATGCGCACCGGCGCGTGGTGGCTTCAGCCGCTGCTGGTCTTCCTGGGCTTGTCCGCGTTCGTCGCTTATTCAACCTGGGCGGCGTTTCAGGGTGATCACTATCGCTTTGGGCCTTACCTGTCGCCGTTCTATTCGCCCGAACTGTTCGGTGATCCGCTTCAGAGCTGGTTCGGGGCGAAGCCAGCCTGGTTTCCGGGATGGTTACCCTGGTCGCCCGCGCTGATCATCCTCTGGGCTCCCGGCGGGTTTCGACTGACTTGCTACTACTACCGCGGCGCTTACTACAAGTCGTTCTGGGCGGACCCTCCTTCGTGCGCCGTCGGCGAGCCGCGCAGGCATTATCGAGGCGAGCGTTCCTTTCCGCTGATTCTCCAGAACGTCCACCGATACTTTCTCTATCTCGCGCTGTTGTTCATAGTGATCCTCGCGCACGATGCGTGGAAGGGCATGTGGTTCACGAACGGGGCCACCGGCCAGGTCTCGTTTGGTATCGGCTACGGCACGATCGTGCTGACGGTCAACGCCATTCTACTCGGCGGCTACACCTTTAGTTGCCACTCGCTTCGCCATCTGGTTGGCGGAGGTTGCGACCAGCTCTCTAAGATGCCCATTCGTCAGAAAACTTACAATTGCGTTAGCTGCCTCAATCGACGGCACATGCTGTGGGCGTGGATGAGTCTGTTCTGGGTTGCGTTCTCCGACATCTACGTGCGGCTCTGTTCGATGGGAATCTGGTCGGACCGGAGACTCTTTTGATGACCGAATACCAAACATTCGAACACGACGTGCTGGTGATCGGAGCGGGCGGCGCCGGTCTGCGAGCCGCTATCGAGGCGTCGGCGAGCGGGGTGTCCGTCGGGCTTGTCTGCAAGTCGCTTCTTGGAAAAGCTCACACCGTTATGGCGGAAGGCGGCATCGCGGCGGCGCTCGCCAACGTCGACGAGCGCGACAACTGGAAGGTGCACTTCTCCGACACTATGCGCGGTGGACAATACGTCAACAACTGGCGGATGGCCGAACTGCACGCCAAGGAAGCACCCGCGCGAGTCCGCGAGCTGGAAGCATGGGGAGCGGTGTTCGATCGCACCCCCGACGGCCGCATCCTTCAGCGCAACTTCGGCGGTCATAAGTATCCGCGGCTGGCGCACGTGGGCGACCGCACCGGGCTCGAGATGATTCGAACGCTCCAGGATCACGGGATTCATCAAGGGATCGACGTGCATATGGAGTGCACCGTGCTGACTCTCCTCAAAGACGGAGATCGAGTCGTGGGCGCGTTCGGCTACGATCGCGAGCGCGGCCGTTTCAGGCTTTTCAAAGCGAAGGCGATCGTGCTGGCCACCGGCGGAATCGGCCGCGCGTACAGGATAACGAGCAACAGTTGGGAGTATACCGGCGACGGCCACGCGCTCGCCTACAACGCGGGCGCTGAGTTGATCGACATGGAGTTTGTTCAGTTCCATCCGACCGGGATGGTTTGGCCGCCTAGCGTCGAAGGCATCCTGGTAACCGAAGGAGTGCGCGGGGAAGGCGGCGTGTTGTTGAACAGCATGCGAAAGCGGTTCATGTTCGACGAGATTCCGGACAACTACAAGAGCCAGACCGCAGACAACGAAGAAGAGGGCTGGCGCTACACTCAGGGCGACAAGAATGCGCGCCGGCCGCCTGAGTTATTGACCCGCGATCACGTTGCCCGTTGCATCGTGCGCGAGGTCAAAGAAGGCCGGGGGAGCCCGCACGGCGGCGTGTATCTGGACATTTCGTGGATCAGGAAGAGGCTTTCAAAATCCGAGGAGCACATCAAGCGAAAGCTTCCGAGCATGTATCACCAGTTCAAACAACTGGCTGACATCGATATCACCCAGCAGCCGATGGAAGTTGGACCGACGACGCATTACATCATGGGCGGCATTCGAGTGGACGCCGATACGCAGATGTCCGGTGTGCCGGGGCTGTTCGCCGCGGGCGAGTGCGCGGCCGGAATAAACGGGGCGAATCGACTGGGCGGCAACTCGCTGTCGGATCTGCTTGTGTTCGGCAAACGCGCGGGCGAGTTTGCGGCGAAGTTCGCGAGCGATCACACTCAAGGTCAGATCGACGCCCGGCAAGTCGAAGAATCAGCGCGGCGCGCACTCGAACCGTTTGACCGCGCCGGCAGCTCGGACCCAACCGCGCACGGTCCTTACGCGATTCAGCTCGATCTTCAGGAGATGATGCAGGAACTCGTCGGCATCGTTCGAATAGAAGATGAGATGCAGCGCGCGTTGGAGGGAATCCAGCGCCTGTGGCAGCGAGCCTCTCGCGTAGCGGTCACCGGCAACCGCGAATACAATCCGGGCTGGCACACCGCGCTCGACCTGTCCAACCTGCTGACGGTTTCCGAAGCGGTCACTCGTTCAGCCATCGAACGAAAAGAAAGCCGAGGCGCGCAGTTCCGCGACGACTATCCCGCGAAGGACCCGGAATTCGGAAAGGTCAACATCACGGCCAGTAAGGACGCCGGCGGAACCATGAGAGTCAGCCGCCAGCCGATTCCGGAAATGCCGGCGGAACTCAAACAGGTCATAGAGGAGATGGGGTAATGCCTAAAGCCGTATTCAAGGTCTGGCGCGGGGAGGCCAATGCCGGCAAGTTCGTCGACTACACCATCGAGACCGTTCCGGGGATGGTGGTGCTGGACGCCGTTCGTCAAATCCAGGCCGAGCAAGCGAACGACCTCGCGCTGCGATGGAACTGCAAGGCCGGCAAGTGCGGCTCGTGCTCGGCCGAGGTAAACGGCATGCCGAGGCTGATGTGCATGACACGGCTCAGCCAGCTTCCGCTCGACAAGCCGGTGACGGTCGAGCCGATGAAGGCCTTCCCGCACTTCAAAGACCTGATCACCGATGTCTCCTGGAACTACGAGGTCAAAAAGAGAATCAAGAAGTTCAAGCCGCGCACTCCCGACGCGGCCGACGGAACGTGGCGAATGAAGCAGGAAGACATCGACCGCGTTCAGGAGTTTCGCAAGTGCATCGAATGTTACCTGTGTCAGGATGTGTGTCACGTGTTGCGCGAGCACGACAAGCACCAGGAATTCATCGGGCCGAGATTTCTGGTTTACGTAGCCGCCCTGGAAATGCACCCGCTGGACACCGAGGACCGATTAGAAGAGCTGAAGGAGACGATGGGAATCGGCTACTGCAACATCACCAAGTGCTGTACGAAAGTATGCCCGGAGAACATCACGATAACCGACAACGCGATCATCCCGCTCAAGGAACGGGTGGTCGGTAAGTTCTATGATCCGTTCGCGCGCCTCGTTCAACTCTTCCGCCCGCGCAGGTCGGGTCAATGAAGTCCAGGAGTAACGATAGAGTTCAGAGCATAACCTTTAGGGGGTGCGCGTCAGGGTTTTGCGCATCAACCTCTGACAGAGACTATGAAAACTCCGGAAATACCACCCACGGCAGTGGGTGGATTGTTCAAGCCCAGCCTACGAAGTGAGCCGCCGGCCCCTTTGTTTTTGTTATCTCTCTCTCCCCTCGCGCCGCGAGGGGAGAGAAGGAGAGGAAAAACAGGAATCCCGGTGCGCCCCTTTGTAGGCTGGGCTTGAACAATCCACGCACTGCCGTGGGTGGTATTTCCAGAGTTTTCAATGCGCGAAAACCTGACGCGCACCCACCTTTAGGTTGCTCAGCGACGGCCGCAGGCTAAAGCCTGTACTCGGAACAAAGCAGGAGTCACGCCATGTTCGAACTAAAACCGCTAAACAAAGACGCGATCCCGGCAGCGCTCGACAAGGCGATGCGATACCGGCTGCTCAACGAGCCGGGCGCCGCCGAGAGCATCTGCTTGGATGTTCTGGAAATCGATCCCGATAACCAACAAGCTCTGGTCACACTGCTGCTGGCGATGACCGATCGCCTGGCGACAGGCTATTCGGTAGGCGACACCCAGGTCCAGGAAGTGCTCGGTCGGCTGACCGATGGGTACGAGCGGACTTATCACAACGGAATCGTGTGGGAGAGGCGCGCGAAGGCGAGGCTCGCGAAGGGTTCCCCAGGGGCGCACTACGCGGCTTACGACTGGTTCCGCGAGGCGATGGAATGGTTCGAGAAAGCGGAAGCTATTCGTCCCGCCGGAAACGACGATGCGATATTGCGATGGAACTCCTGCGCGCGAGTGATTATGAGTAACAATCTGAGTCCAAGGTCGGAGGAGTACGCGGAGCATTTTCTGGAGTAGTTAATTGCAATCACAATTCGCATGTGATGCGGAAGTCGCTGTAAGATATATAGACCGATGACTACACAATACGAAAACACGCCGCCGATGACTAAGGAAGAGCTTCTCGCTTACAAGGCGGGTTACGAAGAAGTCAACGCCCTTGAGATCGAAGAGCTTCGCTCTATGAGTTTTGAGGAGAAGTTCGAGCACGCGGCGGCGCTTATGGACTCGGCTCGTCAGCTGGGCTGGACTGAGGCGCTGACGGCTGAGGATGCTGACGCAAGAGCGCTATGGATTCGTCTCAAGAGGGCGTACTCGGGTGGCAGATGACCTTCATTCCGTCCGCCTAATCGGGGCAGTCGCCGACCTTGTGGCCTGGCTGAAAGATCTGGCGGTTCCCGGGGCCGTGATCGGAGGGCTTGCGGCCAACCTTTTGGGCCGGCCGAGAATAACCAACGACGTTGATGCAGTAGTCCTCCTGGGAGACTTGCACATCGACGCATTCCTTACAGCCGGCAACCGCTTTAACTTTGCGCCCCGCATCAGTGATGCAGCAGCATTCGCTACGAGGAATCGAGTCTTGCTTCTGGTGCACAACCCAAGTCACACTGACGTGGATATCTCGCTGGGCGTTCTCCCGTTTGAACGAGAGAGTGTCGATCGGGCATCGATCGTAACGGTGGCTGGCATTTCTTTCCCGCTGATCTCGCCTGAAGACCTAATCATCATGAAAGCTCTTCCGCGCCGGCCGCGCGACGTGGCCGACATAGAAGCGGTTCTGGACGCGCACCCAGAACTGGATCTCGATCGAGTTCGCTACTGGGTCAGCCAGTTCGCTTCGATCCTTGAAGCGCCGGAGATTCTTGATGATCTGGAAAGGATACTGAACTGGAAGCAGCGTCAGTCATTCAGAAAGTGATGAGTCATGCAGCGCGATAAATGCGAGTATTGCGAGGGATTGGTAGAGGAGGCGGTGCGGCGCGTTCCGTTTCGTTACAAGAAAGAAACCATCTACGTCGATAATGTTCCCGTGCGGGTTTGCCGGAGATGCGGAGAAGTCTATTATGAGGCAGTCTACAAGAAACTCGAGAAGATCGCCGAAAACCGCAAGCAGATCAAATCTAAGGTCACGTTCCCGTTGGGGGATTATCGAATGGCCGACGCTCAGTGAGATATAGCTTTGAGTTAGTTTTGGCATACGCACGCGCACCGATGAAATAGTTGAAAAAACCGGAGCGATTCGACCTCCGGGAAAACGACGATGCAATTCTGCGTTGGAACTCCTGCGCGAGAGAAGGGCGCGACTTAGAAATCGGATTATACGGAAGGAGCGGTCTGGCTAATACTTCTGAGAGGCTACGTCAGCTCTCGAAACGCAAGCTGTTCAATGATCAGAGATTAATCAATCACGATCGTCCCAACGGCGGATTGGTTTATACAGAAGGAATCTTCTGGATAAAAGTATTATACAGTTTTCTGTCGAATTCATGTTAGCAGGCGGCTCGTGGAAGTTGGATGTAGCGGGACTTTGTCGTATTCACTTTGGGAGGAAGATACACTATGCCGGAAGATTACACTCGAATAGAAGTTTATTCTGGAGTTACCGTGGACCTCAGAGAGGTGGATGGTCACTTTCAATTGAGGCATGTAGAAAGCCAATCAACTGCCCCTTCAGAGTGGCAGACCTTAACGAAGGCCGACATTCTTAATTATGCTGGTCGTTGCAATGCGGTAAGCGATTGGCTCATCAAACATGGCGTGAATCCAACCAAGTTGCTGGAAGAGTCTCGCCTAGAATACTCCGGGGTGAAAAAAGGCACACCCGATTACCTAGAAGTCGGAAAGACCTACTTAGCTGCACTGAAAGCTATGATCAATATCAAAACATCTTTCTGGCGTGGAACATTCACGGTTCTATCGAACACCACTTTGGAACAACAGGCCGAAGCGAAGAAAGCTGACGATGCCTTAATAGAAGACATGAAAAAGCGAGTTGATGAGATAACGAAAGAACTAAAGGAGTATGGCTTTCAATCTCCTGAAGATCACCAGGCGGCCTGCTAACTTCTCATTCCAAGCCGAGCGCGGGCAGGCTGTTTGAGGTGAGCGGGTCTTGTTCTCTTCGTCGGTCTTCATCAACGCCCGCGCCGGCTGAATTCGGGCGTTAGGCGGAAACCCTATGGCGAACAGACTCTCTCCGACAATGACCCTCCGCGAGTTCGAAAACGGCTATTGGTATCTCGGCGACCTGAAAGATTTCGCCACCCGGATCGGTATTCCCTCGGCTACGAGGTTGCGAAAGGATGAGCTCGAACGAGCCATTACGACCTTTCTGCGCACCGGCACGGCGAACCTACCGACGAAACGTGCGCTGCGTAAAAGAGGCCCGAAGGACCTCGAACGCGGTCTGAGTCTGAAGTTACGGATCGAGCACTACACTAGCAATCGCGAGACGAAGGACTTTATCGTCCGGGAAGCTAGAAAGGTGGCCCCGGACCTTCGCAAGAAGTCTGGCGTCTGGTATCGCCTGAATCGCTGGCGAGAAGAGCAAATCACAAACGGTAACCGTCCTACGTATGGCGACCTTGTTCGGCAATACGTTGCGCTAAACAGGATGCAGCGATTCGATAAGGTGCCGCAACCTCGATACGTCAACTTCTTCGCCGCGTTCCTCGCTGCAGAGAAGGGCGCCACGCGTTCCGATGCAATTGCTGCTTGGGCGAAGCTAAAAGCCATGGACATTCCCAAGGACTACGCCTCCTGGGCGAAGGCGCAACGAAAGCGCAAGAAGAGATGACATCGGCACGGCCGGCTCGGTAGTGCCATCGTGCGTGTTTGGTGTTCGAAACCTTAGTGGCATGGCGAAAGGAGAACAAGATGCCAGACGTGGTTCCGTTTTTGACCTATGAGGACGGCATTGCCGCCCTAGAATGGCTGGCCGAAG